>JAJDEL010000185.1 GCA_029259835.1 Planctomicrobium sp.
GGCCGATGGCAACAAATACGCCCGCCACACTACCGCCAGCGAAGCGGTGCGGGCGGCTCCTGAAGGTGGTGGCGTGTTGATTCTGGCCGATGGATACCCCGAGAAAACCACCAACATCAACGCAACGTCGTTGGTCGAAGCGCGAGAAAAAAAGTTGCGTTTGTACATCGAATATCCGACGAACTCGGCGATCGACCTTCTGGAATTTGGTGAGCCCCAACAACCGAATTGGGAGAGAACTGTGGTCTCGACAAATTTTTTCGGTAGCAATCTGGATAAACTTAGAATACTACAAATCAACGATTGCCACTTTTTACCTGTTACGTTGAAAGATGCATCTGCGCATTTGGTATCTTCGCGCGTCGCCGGCTACGACTCGGCCGTCTACGGACTCACGGAAGAAAGCTGGCCACTGCTGTTTGAGCACGATGTCGATCAGGGCGCCGTGCTGGTCGCGACCACCAAACTCAGTCAGTTTGTGTCGGCGCGCTATGCGCCTAGCGACGACTGGGCAAAGGTGTGGCATTCGATTCTCAGTTGGCTTTCGCCGGACGAAAAAGTGACGCCATTGCAATGGACCGCTACTGTTCGACCGTCCTTCGACCGCGACACACTCCTGCCATCCAACGAAGAAGCGAAGTCGTTGAAGCGCGGTGTGAAGTGGTTCGACAATTTTCTCGTCGGAGAGTCGTGGAGCGCCGACCTGTCCCAACCTTCAGACGACACCTTCGGCCCGTCCGATCCTCGGCGTAGAACGGGACTGCCAAGCGGCGATGGCCGTCATGGCATTCTTGAAGGGCACATTTCAAAGATCTTCACGGATGGGAGTCAACCAATGCGATGGCTCTTGCGCGGAGACTGTAATGCAGAATCGGCGATGGCCTTTGCGCTCGGCGGCCACCTGCACAACGACCCTGATCAGCAGAAGGTGGCCGCGAATCTCATGGATTTTGTCTACTTCGATTCGGACCTGTATCGCAGCGATCCGAACAGCCCGACATACGGTCTGCTGGGGTGGTTTTCTTATCGATCCGGCCCCAACAGTTTTTGGGGCAATGATGGCTCGAAGGCAATTATCGGAAGCTTCACGACGGCCGCCGCTCTCCAAAACTCGCGCTGGGATGAGCGGATTCTCACCAGCATCCTGGCAAACTTCCGCACCACAGGTTCCATGGGTTTTCGAGACGGTATGCCCATCAGTACCAAAGCGCTCGAAGAGAACGGTTGGGAATACTTTGCCGCTCGTCGTAGTATCGCTCCCTGGCCGCAGCGCGAGGCGTGGGCGTGGGCCTGCTATCTCTGGCTATACGATAAAACCCGCTACCAGCCGTTACTCGAACAAGCACGCAATGCTCTGCGAATGACGATGCAACGCTACCCGGATGGCTGGGGTTATGCTCTCAACGAAATGCAGATGGAACGCGGCAGAATTCTCCTGCCTTTGGCTTGGTTGGTACGTGTCGATGATACTCCCGAACACCGTCAATGGCTGCGCCGAGTCACTGACGACATGCTCGTCCGGCTAGATGACTCAGGTGCCATTCAAGAACAGCTGCGTTCCACATCGCACAGTGACAATGCGGACTACGGAACCGGCGAAGTGTCTATCCTGCACGCTGATGGAGATCCCTGCGCCGACGTCTTCTACTCCATGCCTCCTGCATTCGTCGGACTTGTCGAGGCAGCGGCTGCAACCGGTGATCCAGTCTATTCGCAGGCCGCTGACAAGGTTGCCGAGTTTCTGATTCGTGTTCAGGTACGCTCGGAAGACCATCCCACGTTGGACGGCGGGTGGTTTCGCGCCTTCGATTTTGAAAAGTGGGAATACTGGGGCGGCAACGGCGATAGCGGCTGGGGAGCTTGGTCGAGCGAGACTGGCTGGGTGCAGTCACATATCGTTGCGGCAATGGCGATGCGCGAAAAGAAAACGTCACTGTGGGACTTTACCTCCAAGAGTACGATCGGCGAGAACTTCGAAAAGTACCGGAATTCGATGGAAATAGACCGTGCAGTGAGCATCATGCGTCAAGCCGCCCCAAAAGAAATCGACCACCTCGCGCGGGGAAAACCGGTTCAGGCAAACATCGAGCCGCATCCACGACATCCCGGTGCGGGCGTCGCCGGGCTCACCGATGGCCTGCTCGGCGAGGAGAAAGATCTACGTCTTGAGTGGATGGGCTTTCGCGGCAGCGACCTCGAAGCCACCATCGATCTCGGTCGTAAAATGCCACTCACATCGGTGAGCGTGCGTTTTCTGCAATCCGTCGCGGGCGGCATGGTGCAACCACGCCGAGTCGAATGTCTGGTCTCCAATGATGGCAAAGCATTTCGCCTGCTGGCTGCAAGTGTCATAGACGTACCGATCGAGCGCGATGCCAAAGGCCTGTCTGTCAAACTTCGCCTCCTCAGGCCCAAGCCGAACCAAAGCAACGCCAGTAACCACGCTCGTTACGTCAAGTTGCGTGCGGAGTCGCCAGGCGCCTTGCCTGCCTGGCATCCCGCGGCCGGCAATCCCTCGTGGCTGTTCGTCGACGAGATTGTTGTCGAGTGATCGATCGCGGTAAAAGCCAGCACAGAGCTAATTCCCGCGAAGCAAAAATACTCAACCAGCCAATCCACTCAGTGAATCACGGGCTTTGAGCCACGCATCTTGGCCGGAGCTCCCCGCTCCTTCTGCGTCGGTCAACAGCATCCCTTTTGAACCCTTCCCTGCTTTCGTGGGACCAACGTCCTTCCCCTTTTTTGCAGGGATAAACGTCCCATCGCCAATGATCGTCTCCAGGTTGAGTTGCCCGAGTTGCTTCTTG
>JAJDEL010000186.1 GCA_029259835.1 Planctomicrobium sp.
CAAATACGCCGAAGGTTACCCAGGTCGCCGATACTACGGCGGTTGCGAATTTGTCGACGATATTGAATCACTGGCACGCAATCGCGCCTGCGAACTTTTTGGGGCAGACCATGCCAACGTGCAGCCACATGCCGGTTCGCAGGCAAACATGGCTGTTTATTTTTCACAACTTCAGCCAGGTGATACAATTCTGGCAATGAACCTTGCTCATGGAGGGCATTTGACGCACGGAATGCGTCTTAATTTTTCTGGTCAGTTGTATAATGTTGTCCCGTACGGCGTGAGAGAAGACGACAACCGTATCGACTTTGACCAGGTCGCAGCTCTCGCCAAAGAGCACAAGCCGAAGATGATCGTCGCTGGAGCGAGTGCTTACCCGCGAGAAATCGACCATCCGAAATTTGCCGAAATTGCAAAGGAGAATGGAGCCTTGCTGTTTGTCGACATGGCTCACTACGCAGGCCTTGTCGCTGGTGGAATTCACAACAATCCTGTTGAAGTTGCAGACTTTGTTTCGTCGACATCGCATAAAACGCTACGTGGTCCGCGGTCAGGGTTCATTCTTTGCAAAGAAGAACACGCAAAGGCCGTCGACAAAACAATCTTCCCAGGACTTCAGGGTGGACCGTTAATGCACATCGTCGCAGCAAAAGCTGTTTGCTTTAGTGAAGCGTTGCAACCCAGCTTCAAAGAGTATGCGAAGCAAATTGTGGCGAATGCAAAAACACTTGCCGATACATTGGTCAGTGGTGGCATCCGTTTAGCAAGTGGTGGAACCGACAATCACTTAATGCTTTGCGACATGACCGCTATTGGTCTCACAGGAAAAATCGGCGAAGAATCGCTCGACCAAGCTGGAATCACTGTGAACAAGAACATGATTCCATTCGATCAGCGGAAACCTCTTGACCCCAGTGGAATTCGCATCGGAACTGCCGCGTTGACGACACGCGGCATGAAAGAAGACGAGATGAAGCGAGTCGGAGAGTGGATCTTGAAGGTGCTGAATTCTGCGGACGATGCAACTGCAATTGAATCTGTTCGAGTTGAAATTGCAGAGTTCGCGAACGCGTTTCCAGTTCCAGGGATCGAATAATCGGGAATGAACGTTTGCCTCACACTTTAAATGTGAGGCAATAAGTCAACTCGAAAAATATCACAGTTGCAAATCGATCTCGATGATTCCGTCATCAATCATTCGCTGGGAATGATATGTCGCCTGTTGATGACGCTGCTGCTGTTTCTCAGAAAAAGTCTCGACTTCGCATCTGTTTAAAAGCCGCATGGCTGCACTCGGGCGTTCCTGAACGTAGACAAAAATTTCCGCAAGTTCCAGAGATGCAAGCGTAAATTGCGGTTGTGCTTCAACGAACTCTCGATAAGCCTTAACCGATTTTTCCATTTCACTTGCTGTTCGAAGCCCACGAGCAAGTTTGAGAAGTTGTTCTGGTTGCGGAGACCATTCCTGGTTTCGATGCCGAATGCGTTCGAACTCCGCGAACGCTGCAGTCAGTTTGTTCGCATCGAGGTATTGGTCGAAACGTTCTGGAGAAGCTTTTCCAAGCTGGCTCTTTGGGTCCGGAATGAATGGTCGCACACGTTTTGCCTTCGTGGTATTACGCCGTCTGCGACGCGCCTCCTGGTAACCTAAAGACAGATAAGCTTCGCTGTTCGGGGTATTGCCTGTCATCACTGAAATGATGTCCCAGCCTTCGCAATCAACGAGTTTGAGTTTCAGGTAGGCGATGCCAAATGCTCCTCCGACTCCGGCACCCAAGAGATGCAAAAGCTCACTATTCATCTGTGAACCGAGCAGGTGCATGAGGAACATCATTGCAAAGGAGATCAGTAAGTTGAGAAGGGCAAAGGCGACCACGGAAATATCGAAAATCCAAAACCGAATGAACAGCCAGAGAAATACTGTGAATTCATTTTGCGGAGCCCAAATCAACGAAATGACCATCAACCCAAAAATGATTGCGGATGCTCCGAATGAAACTTCGTCTGAGTACCCAAAGATTGCTTGCTCCAGGAGACACTCCAGAATTCCAATTCCAAGATACATGGGAACAAATTGCAACCAGCCGATTTTTCCTTCGACGATAATCCCGAATCCCCAGAGAAAAATCATGTTTCCCACGAGATGAAAGAAACCTCCGTGTATGAAATTGGAGGTAACCCATTGGATTGGTGTGAATCCCGATCCGTGGTGCAGCCCGTACGCGTCGATGGCTTCAGAGAGATCTGTTCCGGTCGCGAAAAAAACCACAACATTGGTGACGATGAGAGCAACCGTCCCAAAAGGGAAGTGATAAATCGGAGCGTCAGTCGATATCGGAATGAAGATCATGACACATGATGGGGAATTGGTGAGCCATCAAAAACCTTTGACGCTTCAACGATTTCGCGGAAAATTTTCTTTTAATACTGGAACAAGATACTCAAGGCACCGGCTTAAAACTTCTGCCTGAATGTTGGCGCAATCGACTTCTCGAACAACGTCTTGGTAGTATTCGAGAACAGGTGCCGTTTCTTGGTGATAAACTTCAAATCTTTTGCGCGTGACAGCTTCGCTGGCGTCGTCCGTGCGATTTTCCAGAACTGCACGTTGGCGAATACGGTCAATCATGGCTTCTTCATCATGGCAAACAAAATGCAGCAGCATTTTCACATCAATATACTTCTTCAGAATCTCGCATTGATTGATCGTTCGAGGAATTCCATCGAGTAATAACAGTTGCTCATTGGGCTGAAATCGTTCCGCAGTCGATTGCAATTCCAACCAGTTGAGAAAAATCTTGATCGTCACATCGTCAGGAGCTAATTCTCCCCTCGCACTGTACTCTTTTACGACTTGAGCTTCTTCAGATTGTGAATCCAGTTTTCGAAAGATCACACCACTGGACAAATGAAAGAACCCTGGAACTTTCGAAAGGATTTCCCCCTGAGTCCCTTTCCCTGCACCTGGAACCCCAAAGACCAGAGCACAAGGATAAGGGTATGGGGGTTGATTGTTTGCTGATGTGCTCAGTGCCGAGGAAGACATACGTGTATTTTCAAATTTTCATTAAGTGAAGAAGGCAGTCCGATGGACTGCCTTCGAAGTTGATTCAGTAGCGACACGGATTCTACAGTTTGACTAGCGTTCTAATCGACTGCGACGGTCTTGCCATGGAATCTCACGCGTTTTTAAATTTTTATCGAGAAACACCAACATTGGAAGATACGCAACCGGAACAGGTCTTCGCAAAAGTGCTAGCCCAGAATCCTTCACATTGGGAGCCACATATTCAGCATGCTCTGCGTTCGCTTTGATGGTCGTAAAATTCTTATAGATCAACTTCGACGCAGAAATATTTTCCTTGTCTTCTTTCCCGACAATCACTTGCAATGCAATTCCCATTGATGGATTTTTCAAGAAACCAATCGACCTGGTCGTTCGCAACTTGCCTGCTCCAGCAGCTGGACTGATAAAAATCAAAACCTGAACATCTTGCCCGCGTGGTGTCCTTTGCGCTGGGAGTGGAGCGTCGTCGTACGGTTTCTGGCTCCAGTCATATTCAGCAAAACTTGCAGCGACAGTGGCACCAGTCCCACTGCCAATGATTGCCATTTTGCGCATGTTTAAACGTTGCTTCTGGTGTTCCTCCTGAATGAATTTTTTCACTCCCTTCATGTCCCCTAACACCATTGCTCCATAGTCGGCAGGACGGACCGGTTCTTCTTTTCCGTCCCGAAGACTTTCTCCATGCTTTCGCAAATCAACAGATATGACTGCATACCCCCGCTTTTGTAACTCAACGGGAAATGGGCTGGTCCCGCGAGGGGAAGAGCCTTTGTTCCAGACGAGGCGACTCTCTTTCTCTCCGTGCAGCAGTACGACGACAGGTGCGTTCGTCAACCCACCTGTGACAGCTTTCGCAATAGCAGGGAAGTAAGTAATGTGAATTGGAAATCCATCTCTGTCAGCTTTGATGACTTCATCTTCGAACTCCCCCTGTGCTGCAGCCATAGACGAAAACATGCAAACAGAGAGAACGCAGACAAAGGCTGCGGAGAGCATGGTAAGAGTGAATTTTGGCGCTCGCATGGGCGAATCTCCTGATTTCTGGTGACTAGAGACCGCGGGGGGAACGATCCTCTGCCATTTTCGTTCGAAATTGAATTCGAAGGAAAATGGTGAATATGTCATTAAGTGTTCGTTCAAGTCTAGGTGTGAAGCCAGTATGGGTCAATTCGTCTACTGCCAGCAGTGGAGTCTCAACTGAAAATCTGGCAGAATATCTCCTGCAACCGTAATTTTTTCCCCAAATTCCCAGACCATTCCTGATGAGAGGCGGAATCGATGCGAGGACTCCTGATCACCGGGACCGACACTGATGTCGGAAAGACATATGTTGCCACACTCATCGCAAAACAACTTGTCCTTCAGCAGCACCGTGTTGGAGTCTATAAGCCCGTTTGTTCGGGGGCAGTAAACGGACCGGCAGGCGGGGAACCACTTTGGAATGATGTTGAATTCCTACATGATGCTATTGGAAAAAACTTTCCGAAAGACTGCATTTGTCCACAAAAATTCAATGCAGCGCTCGCACCACCAGTCTCTGCTCAACAGGAAGGACGAACAGTGGATGAAGGGTTACTCTACAGCGGTCTTCAAAAGTGGAAAGATGAAGTAGATGGAATCATCATTGAAGGTGTCGGTGGCTGGAAGTGTCCGATTTCAGAAAACTTAACGCTGGCTGATTTTGCTCAATCTGTCGGGTTTCCTGTCCTGGTCGTCGCGGCTCAAAAGTTGGGAACGATTAATCATACGTTGTTGACGGTTGAATCCATTCGAGCCTCTGGCTTACATGTCGCTGGTTTGGTCCTCAATCAACCGACGAGTCGTAGCGATTGTATGGAATCAAATGCTGAACAAATACTGAAATTTGCGGAGATTCCATTTCTGTCACTTGTTGGATTCGGACATGAGACAGAGTTGCGGTGTGAACAGACATCCGCCAGCATAGATTGGTGGGAATCGATGTCGAAATCCACAACAAGTTTTTATTGAGTGCCAAGTCGTCACTCGTGTCGTTCATGACAAATGATTAATTTTTCAGCAGGATGACCGTGGAGCGAATCTTCACACATCAGCAAGTTTCGGAAAACGGAAAACAAAGATGACTGGATCGGATTCAACGCCTGATTTTAGTTGGCTCAAAGAGAACGATGAGGCAGCGGAAGCTGCTCCGAATACCGAAGAAGAATCGGAAGATTCTCAAATTGCTGCGAAAGCTTCCGACGTTGAAGAAACGCCACCTATTGATGAAGAAGCAACTGAAAACTCGTCAGTGGATTCGAATGTTCTCAGCGAGACCACAGAGGACGATTCTCAAAATTCGAGTGCTCTCGATGACGACGAAAAGTCAGACTCTGGAAACGACACTGGCGAGAATTCCTCTGTCTTTGACGACGCCGACGAAGAACAACCAGACCGGGACAGCGACAGCAATAGTCCGACGATGATGATGCCAGGTCGCCAACTTCAAGATGATGCTTCTGAAGATCTGCAAGATGAATTCGATGACGAAGATGATAAAACCATCGTTCTGGACCCGGTAGACTCACCGGCACAAACAGAAGAGCATTTCGCCAACGCTCCGAGTGATGAAGATTCCGAAAACGTGAGCGAAGATTCTGAGAATTCGGACGAAACGTCAGACAAAGAGTCAGAAGTCGCCGAAGACGTGAGCGAGGATTCTGAGAGTTCGGATGAAACGTCAGACAAAGAGTCAGAGGTTGTTGAAGACGAATCCACGCTTCCAGACACATATGCCCTAGTTAAAAAAATAGAGCCTAGCAAAGTTGAAGACAAGCCTGATAAACGAAGTTCAGGAAGTTCAGACAGTAAGGAAAAATCAGACAGCGAAAAACCAGACGCGAAAAACTCCCAGAAGACGACTTCTGAGAAATCCAATTTGAAGTTTTTGCTTCTCGCAAGTTACGCGAGCGCAGTCACTATTATTGCTCTCATGCTCATGATGCGAGGTGGGCAATCTGCGAATTCGGAAAATTTGGAAAGCTTGCCAGATGTTGCGCCAGAGCCTGCCGACGAACTCTCCTACATTCCGGTCAATGCAACGCTACCACCAGGGCATCGCCTGAATTTCGGCGAGAAGCAACGTTTTGGAAACATCGAGGTGGAACCATTGAAGATTGTGAAGGAACCATTGGAGTTCACACATTACTCCGGCAATGGAGATTTGACGCGCCCAGCATCACGTCCGGTGTACAAACTCTGGATCAAGTTCACGAATGTCTCTAACAAGCAGGCAATCGCCCCTCTCGATGGAGCCTTACTGTTGCGCTGGGTCATGAAATCAGAAAAACAGCGTGAGTATGCAAATTACTACATCTTTGCCGATGGGACAAAAGATGATGCCGACACCATCGAAACATACCGTCATTCGAAAACCAGCGACTGGGACTTGCAGAACCAGCAACTTGGACGTGTTCTTGAACCAGGAGAATCCTACGAAACGTACATCCCTAGTACAGAAGAACTCTCCCGAAAACTCCCGGAAAATGCTAATTGGAGACTGCAATTTCGTAAAGGTTTCTCTCCCAGCGGGAACGGTGTGACAACGATCATCGATGTTGTGTTCCACCGCGAAGATGTTGAATCTTCCAGTTGACTTGATTTGGAGTTCGTTCTGAATTTTCGACGAACCTGGCCGGATTCGGAAATGTCAACAAGACTGGCTTGCCGAACGTCTACTCTCAAATTAGATTACGCATCCGCGCCCAAGTGGCGGAATTGGCAGACGCGCTAGGTTGAGGGCCTAGTGGGATTAATATCCCGTGGAGGTTCGAATCCTCTCTTGGGCACTTTTTGTTATCGATTCGACTTAAACAAGGACTGACGGCGAGTTGCCATCAGTCCTTGTTTTATTTGCTGGATTCAAATCCGAAGTTACGAATTTGTTTCTGCGTAATCAGCCAGAAATCTGAGAAACCGCAGGTTCGCACTGGATCGAAGGTTCGCGGCGTCGATGCGAAGGTTGATCTTGCGATGACGGTGGATTTCAGGAGACCAGTGGGTTCGAATCAGACGGCACTCTTCTTCGATTTGCTCCGGTGTCGGATTGGAAACACGTTCAGAAATGCGATTTGTGAAAGACATCTTCGTGATGGTCCTGCTTGGGGGAACTCTCCAGTGCCAGCGGAATGTAAATCTGGACTCAACTCTGCTGGTTCCGTTCGGGTTTACAGAAAAGCAAGGGGAATGCTTTCTGTCTCTTCTAATCTTTAGGTCATAAAATCGGAGTGGGACGAGTTTTCTGGTGTTCCGTTTCAAAAAAACCACCTTTCGTTACGTTCGACCAGATTCACACAAATTGGCTGATCAGGTTGTAGCGATTGAAAGTTTTTTGCAGGGACAGAATGCGTTGAGTAGGACTCTGGTCGGAGTTTTTCTATGATGCCTCTTTGAGAAACCCCTGCCAGGTTTCCTGAGATGGAGATTCAGAGGGAAGTGGGAGACTTGCTAAATAGCGATCTCTCAATCCAACGGCAGGGTTCCCCTGAGAGCTTAAAGCAGGAACGCGTTCACGTGGATAAAGATCAAGTTGGCCCAGTTCTGGGGCGTATCCCCAGTGGTCTTTCAATTTTGACAGCCCAGAGTCCCGATGGTGATCAGACAGGCATGCTTGCCAGTTGGGTCCAACAAGCTTCTTTTGCCCCCCCTGCTTTGACCATCGCTATAAACGCAAAGCGTTATCTCAACGATTGGCTTGTTGATGGAGCGGTGGTTGCATTGAGCCTTGTTGGTGAATCGCAGATGCAATACCTCAGTCATTTTGGAAAAGGGTTTGAACCGGGAGTACCGGCTTTCGAAGGTCTGTCGACAGAACTTACCTCGTCTGGACTCACTGTCCTCTCTGAGACACTCGGCTGGCTGGAAGGGACTGTGACCGGTTCAGTAGATGGTGGCGACCACCGAATCTATGTTGTCGAAATCACAGCAGGATCGCCGGGCGAGTTGCTAGAAACTGAAAAGCCGTTCGTTCACATTCGCAAGAACGGTTTCGGCTATTGATTGAGTGCTAAATATTTGCCGCACACTATCACGTGTGGTCATCCTCAACAGAATAGTCGCGACACGACACTCTCAATTATTTCGTCGGAGAGCAGGACTTGGCGGGAGTGAGATTGGCGAGGAGCAGTTCTGAAAAACCCTCATTAATTTGGCGGGTATCACTGATTCTGGTGCAGTTCCGTCCATTCCGTTTCGCCGCATAGAGTGCCTCGTCAGCTCGGCGAACTAATGAATCAGGATCTTCTGCAGCAGTCGCTTCGGCAACTCCAATGCTAATCGTGACTTTCAGGCGTTCTGCAAGAAAGATGCATTCCGACTCGCTCACCTTGCGGCGAAATTCCTCAGCCAGTTTGAGAGATTCAACGAGGGACATACTGGGGACTGCAATTGCAAATTCTTCCCCTCCATACCGAGCGACACACCCTCGGTCGCTAAAGAAGGTCATCGCCGCATTCGAGACGACTTTCAGTGCAGCATCACCTGCCTGATGTCCCCAGCGATCATTAAACGACTTGAAGTTGTCAATGTCGATCAGAATCAGGCTCAGTGGATTTCGTTGAGGTGTGAATTCAGGAAGTGCGTTGCGAAGTGCAGTGTCAAACGCCTGCCGATTCGCCAATCCGGTCAACCCATCCGTCATCGCAGCATGTCGATACTCCGACAAAAGTTTTTCCTGCGATCGGATATCTGTTTTAATCAATTCCGATAGACCAACGGAAGAAACAAGTCCCACCAACCCGCTAATCAGCCATATTGTGCGGAACGTATGATCCAGTTCAGGCATCCAGCCAATCAACAATAGACATACGCTCAGCCAGGCACTGACTGCTACAAAAATCATGCGGGAGGACGTTTCGCGCATCTCAATACTCACCATCTCCAAGGAAGTTTACTTTTCGAAAGCCTATTTCAAAGGAAACGGGTTCGCGCTGGCGATTTCCTGAGTTCTTCTCACAACCTCCCGATTGAATCATCACGATCGACACAAACGGACGGGTCTACCTTACCGGAAGAGAATTCTGGAATCGGCTTCGAGGTCGTCTTGACGCTATTTTTCTGGCGAACAATGACCTGAACTGGTATCATTCTCGTCGATGCTGATGGGATTAACATGAAATAATTGAAATGAAATTAAAAACGACAGACCTGCATTACAACCGTCGCGAGTTTCTGGAAAACAGTGCTCGCAACGCCGCCGGAATCGCCGCTGGTGCGATGAGCCTGGGGGCCGCTCGCTCCCCGAGTGATCGGCTTCAAGTTGGAGTTCTCGGGCTGGGCTCACAAGGAATGGACCTCGCCACAGCGGTGACTCATACAAATCGTGCCGAAGTGGTTGCGATTTGCGATGTCGATGTCCACGTTCTCGCAAAGGCACAACACGAAATTGAGTCTCAACAATCATCGAAACCTGTGATTATCACTCAGCACGAGCAACTCGTAGCTCGCGATGACCTCGACGCGATTCTCGTCGCTACTCCAGACCACTGGCATGCTCGAATGGGATCAGATGTCCTATTGGCTGGCAAGGATCTCTTTCTGGAAACGCCTGTCGCTCACTCAATTCAGGAAGGTGAGTCGCTTTGCCAATTGGCTGGAAACACCGAACAAATCGTTCAGGTCAGTTTGCCGCAGAGAAGTGGTGTTCATTTCCAATCAGCAGTCAAACTGATTCGTAGCGGATTTTTAGGCAAAGTTCACTTGGCGAAAGCATGGGCCGTGCATCGGCGAAAATCCATTGGGCTTTGTGCGGAAACGCGACCACCGCTTGGCGTCGACTATCAGCGCTGGCTCGGTCCTGCCCCACAAGCTCCGTTTCAACCGAATCGATTTCACCACAATTGGCCCTGGTTCTGGGACTATGGTTCTGGCGAGCTAGGTCTTTGGGGCGTTCAACATCTGGATGTTGTCCGCTGGGCGCTCGACTTGAATCTCCCGAAGAAAGTTATCGCGACCGGTGGCAAACGTAGTTTTCATGATGATCGAGAAACGCCAGACACTCTGACCGTTCACTACGACTTCGAAGATGTCGAAGTCGTTTGGGAACATCGCCAATGGTCTAACCGTGGGATTGAAGGCCGCTCTTCCGGAGCGGCGTTCTATGGAGATTTGGGGACTTTGGTCGTCGACCGAAGTGGTTGGAAAGTTTACGATCACCATGAAGACCGTCATGCAAACGCCAGTGAAATCAAGCAGTCTCAGGTAGATAACTTTCTTGAATCTGTTCGAACACGAACAGCTCCTGTTGCTAACTTAAATGATGGGCAGAACAGTTCAGTTTTGTGTCACCTCGGAAACATTGCGTCGCGTTTGGGAAGAGAAGTGACGTTTGACTCCGACTCGAAAACGTTTGGCGATGACTTTGCCGCTAATGAATTGTTAATCGCGTAAGATTTTAAATCCAGTAGGCTCACGGAGGAAAGATGCCGCGTCACAAGTTGATCATTGACGCCGACCCTGGAATCGGAGACGCGGTCGCGATTGCTTTGGCACTGTGTGATCCGACTCTCGATGTTGTTGCGCTCACAGCCTGTGCTGGAGTGGTCTCTGGCAAACAGGCGTTCTGCAATTTGCAAACAATCACCTCAATGGTCGACCCTTCACGTTGGCCGCGCATTGGTTCGCACAACGCGGATGCCGTGCGACCAGAAGACTCTCCGATACTCTCCGGGATACTGGAGGGACACGGCAAGCATGGATTAGGTGAGTGTGAACCGATTACAGCGCCACTTCATCAACCGACTGATTCAGCAAAGTTGATGCTCGAATTTGCGAGACTGTTTCCTGGCGAGATCACGATACTCACGCTGGGGCCATTGACGAATGTGTTGGCGGCGGCGGAGCGAGATAGCGGCTTTCTTTCAAAGATCAAGCAATTGATGATTTGTGGAGGTTCAATTTCAGTCGGTGGGGATGTCACCGCGGCAGCCGAATTCAACATCCTCGCCAATCCAGAGGCGGCTCACGACATATTGATGTCGGCAGCCAACAAGACTTTGCTGCCGATTGATACGACACATCAATTCGGTCTGAGCTTTGATGAATACAGCCAACTTGGTGTTGACGCATTCTCGCGTTTGGGTCGGTTGTTGAATGAAATGATTCCGTTCGCATTGAGAGAAAACCGAAATCGTTTGGGGCGAGAAGGAATCTTGCTGCCAGGAGTCGTTGCTGTGACTGCCATTTCTCATCCTCAATTGTTCGTACAGACGACGATGAGTGTCGATGTCGAACTGTCCGGCTCACTCACACGCGGCATGACTGTCTTCGACCGTCGCGGACTTCCGCACTGGAAAGAAAATATCGAGGTCATCACGGCAGTCGATCTGCTCGAAGTCAAAGACTACATGCACCGTATTATTGATGCTTCCGAAATCGGAGATGAATAAACGCAATCGTGTTTGCCGCACACTTCAAGTGTGCGGCTAAAGGGGCGCACTTTCGCATTATCATGCCGCGCGGAGGGTTCGGGATTGTTGGGCGAAATTGATCCAGTCAGTGACTTCGTCGATGTCCGGAATTTTTGCGGAGCGAAGGAGTCGTTGGCCTTTGTTAGAACTCACAAACGGATCGATGATTGCAAACAGCGATGCTGGTGTTGCTGATGTGATTTGCTCGACCGTGCAAAGATCACACGCGACGAGTACCTGAGCGTCGTGCCCGCGTAGCTCCGGGATGCGGCAAACAAGAATTGCTTGTTGCTGCCATTCGGAAATGAGAGTCGCCGTCAGGCGGCGGTAATCCAACTTCTGACTCATTGTTTCGGCATCGCGATTCACAAAATCAGAGACGGTGACGACGCCTATTTTCTCGAAACGATCCGCCGTTTTCGGACCAATGCTGGGGGCATCAACAAGCGGACTATCCATATTGAGGAAGAACCGCAACTCCCGCTCCGTCTGAATCGTTTCGACAACTGAATGTAGCTTGACGGTGTTCGCAGACCGTTCTTCCTGCGCGAAGGAACCGGAGCGAGACTGCCTTGTGCTTTGGCGCTCCCTCATTCGATTTCGCTCTCCGGAAAAGTGACTCGTTGGTGTGGAATGCGCACGATCTCGACGACGTCGATTTGTTGACCAGTCTCGCGCTTGCCGATACGAGCGGGCGCGCTGACCGTTTGAAATCCATCGTGCGAAATGTTGCCGCGAAGGCCAGTTTGATCCTTCATCCAACCAGGTTATAGAATCGTACTCTCTTTGATCCGAGAGGAATCGCGATGCTTTCGCGTACAAGTCATCAGCATCTGCCTGAGCAAGTTCGCTGGGACTGAAGATTCCACAGTTCAATAGCAATTGTGCATCACGTCCAGTCAAGTCCGGGACACAACAGAGCAACCGAGATTCGGCCTGCCAGAGCCGCAGAGTGGCCGCCGAAATTTGCAGACTGTCGAGTGGGATTTCTGTATTCTCTGAATCAAGCTCAATGAGATCGGCGACGGTACGGACGCCAATCGATCCGATGCGACGAGCCATTTGTTCCCCCAGGGAAGGGATATGCCCCACGGAACTATTCGTTTGCAACCAGAAAGGTTCATCCGGCTGAATACGGTCCAGTTGCATTGGCGCTATGGTCTCGAATTGCGGTTCTGAAACTTCCGCGACAGGAACATTCAACAGCCGATTTGTTGGAGCTTGAGTTCGTTGTGACCCGGGCAAGCTGCGAGTCATGACGCCGGTCGCTTCAAACAGATTGACGAGATGTTCCTGACAGGTCATCAAGATGACCTGATGATAATCTGTACAGAATTCGACGAGTGTTTCGATCGCCGCCGACAATCGGCTCTCGTCACTATCGGCCAGAACTTCATCGAGAATCAGCGGCAGCTCGACACCGCGTCGACGGTATTCACTCCAGAGGGCTAGGCGAAAGCACAAAGCCGCCTGCTCGAGTGTTCCCCGACTGAGTGCGTGCAAAGGGAGTTCCTTCACATTTTCACTGAGGACCAGCAATTCTTCTAATTGGCTATTGAATTGAAATGCTGTATAGCGACCACGAGTCATTTTATTCAGAAGCGTCGACGCTTCTTCGATCACAGGCGAAACCGTTTCAACGTTCAGTTTTTCCTGAGTTCGTTGCAAGACCGTTTGCAAAATTGCCAGCGATTGCCATTGCTCTCGCGCGTCGGCAAGTTGCTGTTCAATACACGCAGATTCTTGTCGCAGTTCTTGTATCGTGGCGTCTGCTGCAAACTGTCTTGGCATCTGCTGCAACTCCACGAGTTGTGAACGACTCTTGCAAAGTCTGTGACTCGCGTCAAAGAGTTGTTGTTGAAGCTCCTGCTTTCTTTGTGTCAATGCTATTTGATTTTCAGAATCTTCTTTCCTGGCGTTCGTCGTTCGCACGACTCGACTTGTGGTGACGACTTCTTTTTTCACTCGGTTTATTGTCGTTGGGCCTGAGTGACTGCTAAGGAAATGCGCGTGATCGTCGCACTCGCAGTGCTCCAGCTCTGTAGATGTTCGGAACTGAATTTTCTCCGCTGTTGTTCGACCATGACCGTGAATCAGCTCGTCGCGTCTGAGACGTAAGCTTTGAATTTGCCGAGTCAATTCAACTTCGCAGCGGTCAACTTCATCCCGTTGTGATTGAAACACAATTTGTTCGCTGGCAGATTGCTGGCGGCTCAATTCCTGACAGAGCAGTGCGAGTTGTTGTTGAATGTACGTTAACGAAAAATTGACTTGGCTTTGAAGTTCGTGGCACATGCACTGTG
>JAJDEL010000187.1 GCA_029259835.1 Planctomicrobium sp.
GAATCCAGCGGATTGGAGGGCGCGCGAACCAAGGTCTTTCGTTTGCATTTTCAGTTGTGGATTCTGCTGTCGAAACGTGTGGGGAGTAGTGTGTTGGGTAACAATTCGAAATCGTTCCTCGTGTCGGGCGGGGGTTCAGGAAAACGTGGGTGCAGTTCTGGCATTTCGTGAAAGTAAACTCTCCTGGGAGACCACAGAAATTATCTTGAGTTTTGATGAGTATTTCGAATTCGGCTGATCCACAGAGCGGGCAATTCGTCGGTTCCAATTCGATTGTTGCGTCAACTTTTTCCACAATTCTTCTTTCAGGATTCTGCCAGATTTCCATCTCGCAGCATGAATTGGCTGAGATCTGGGTAATTCTACCCTGAAAACTATGCTGCAAAGACCATGACATCAAGTGAATTACTGCTATACTTGCCACAGAGAGGTCTGTGATGCCATCACTTCGTTTCTTAAGAGTAACGACTCCATGAAATTCTTTTCAGTTCTGCTTATTCTTTGTTTTGCAAGTTCTTTGCATGCTGCCGATCAAAAAAGAGTGAAAGCTGCGTATGTCAAAGGTGCCGGATACTTAAGTGGAATTTATTCAAAATCAGCAGGCGGTCAGAAAACTCTGATTGCTTTGGCGATCTATAAAGCAACTGGATCAAAAACATCAGGTCCTGTGAAAGACTCGCTGGATCATGTTCTGGAGCGTTTCAAAGACGGGAGTTACAAGGCGGGTGGAGAACATATCTACGAAGCCGGCATTGATGCGACTTTTCTCGCCGATATTGACCCTGCAAAATACCAGGCACAAATTCGACAAATTGCTGATTACATTATCGCGATGCAGAAACCGAATGGAGGCTGGGATTACCCAACCACTCGCGAAGATCCCAAATTCAATGGTGACACCAGTGTGATTCAATATGCGTGCCTTGGTCTTTGGGCTGCTGAACGGGCAGCGATTGAAATCGATGATAAAGTTTGGCGAAAGGTTCTCGATTGGCATGTGACCTACCAGAATTCAGACGGAGGTTTCGCATATTGTCCAAGAACAGAAACGGGGCATTTTCGCGATGCCTCAACTCTAAATATGACTGCGGCTGCGGTCGCGAATATGCACATCGCGATGCTGCACATCGAGCCAAATTTCCTCCCACTCAAACAAGAGTTAAAACAAAATAAACCTGAAATGACAGAAGCGAAAGGCCCTAAATTCGGGATCCTGGAGGAAGTCAAGTTGGATCCCGTAACGAAAATGGAAGCTGATGTGACGATTCCTTCGAAAGCAGTGTCGAGCGTGCGTAGTGCATTTAAGTGGTTAGGAACTCGATTCAGAGTGGAAAACAAAGAGAGTCCACATAACACATATTACTACTACACAATCGAACGAATGGCAGCGCTGGCTGATGTTGAAAAAGTTGGAAGTTCGGACTGGTTCCATAGTTGTGCTGACTACCTGTTGAGTACCCAAAAAGCCGACGGTTCATGGGCTGAGTCCAGTTACTTTGACGAAAATTACGACACAGCCTTTATCGTTCTCTTCCTCACTCGCTCGACTGGCAAGTTGTTGAAACGTGTTGATCCAGCACCGAAAATCGGACATGGTCTCCTCGCAGGTGGTCGGGGGTTGCCGGATAATTTGACTGACGTCGATTTCAATGGTCGGTCTGTGAAGATGAAAGAAAAGCCGACGGAGCCGCTCGATATTCTTCTCGCCTCTTTATCTAAGACAGGGGGACTGGCAAACCTGGATGAGGTTCAGGAGCAAATCGTTGAGAAGGTCCAACTCGGGAATCGTGAAGACTTGATAGGTCAAGTTGATCAATTGGTCAAACTGGTGGATCACCCTGATCCTGGCATTCGTCAAACGGTTGTCTGGGCGCTGGGGCGGACAGGGAACATGAATCTGGCACAACACTTAATTGGCAAATTGAGTGATAATAATTTGTCAGTCATGATCGAAGCTCGAAATTCCTTGTGCTGGATCAGTCGCAAACCACTTGGATTTGGTTTTCAGGAAGACCCCCTCGCTGACCTTTCGGTGAACGCAACGAAAGAGCAAAGACAGGCCGCAATCGCTCAGTGGCATAAAAACGTCGTTCTCACTTGGGGCGAGTGGTACCTCAAAAATCGACCATTTGAAGATCGCGGCGATGCGTTCGAAGCAGAGCTTCGCCAGAAAATGGATAAACTCAAGTACGGTTTTTGATCACTGATGATGCACTAAGTACTGGAGTGACATTATCTGCGTGGAAATAACCATAGACAATGAGATCCTTTGCTGAACTCTTCGCGTCACGCTGGCACAATTTGACCTTTCCGCTACAACGTGTGATGAATCGTCACTGCACGACACCGAGAAAGGTCTTCGATGTTCACGTTTTTCTCTTTTGTTTTCTTTACCGGTCTTGTTGGACTGATTACGTGGCTGCTGACTCGTCACGATAACCACGAAAGTTCGTCCGGTTACTTTCTCGCTGGCAGAACTCTCACCGGTGGGTACATTGCTGGTTCGTTGCTACTGACGAATCTTTCTGCCGAGCAACTCGTTGGCCTCAATGGTGCTGCCTACACCGATGGAATCTGTGTGATGGCCTGGGAAGTCATTGCGGCGATGTCGCTGGTTGTGCTGGGGCTGTACTATTTGCCTCGCTACTTAAAGAGCGGAATCGCGACCGTTCCGCAGTTTCTTGAGAAGCGGTTCGACCATGGAACGCGAACAATCACGACGTTGATTTTTCTGGTCGCCTACGCTGGCATATTGCTGCCGATTATTCTGTACGTTGGCGCGAAAGGGATGACAGGCATCCTGGATATGAAAGCTTTAACAGGGATTCAAAGCGAATTGACATTGATTACGATCACCGTCTGGTTGATCGGAATTATTGGTTCGATATATGCGATCTGGGGTGGGCTGCGTAGCGTTGCTGTTTCGGACACTCTCAACGGGTTCGGTCTACTCGTCGGTGGAGTTCTGATTGCCTACTTCGGTCTGGTTGCTGTCAATCCGGAAGGCGCGATGGCAGGGTTAGAAACACTTCGCGAAGCCTCACCGGAGAAGTTCAATTCCATTGGATCGAAAGATCAGTCAGTCCCGTTTGGGACATTGTTCACCGGCGTGTTGTTACTCAATTTGTTCTACTGGACAACGAATCAGCAGATCATCCAGCGAACATTTGGCGCCAAGAATCTGGCGGAAGGTCAAAAAGGAGTCCTCATCGCAGGTGTCTTCAAAGTCATCGCCCCGATGATTTTGGTGCTGCCTGGAATTATCGCTTTCCACATGTACGGACGCATTCAAGTTGGTGATGAGTTCATTTCAGTAAAGGATAAAACGACTGAGAAAGTCGCCCTGGTGGTGAGTTCGAAAGAGGAAGGAAAGATCCTTCACGGTAAAGATGCGATGAAACTCTTAAAGGTCGAATCAGCAGAAGCAGTCTGGAACTCCACCGCCTCGTCGGCGAAAGATGAGAAAGGCAAGATCTGGGAAATTGAGAAAGTCATCGGTCCCGATGTCGTCATTGTAACAGGGGAAGGTGGTGAGAATCGTTATCTGTCGGATGTTTCTGAATCAGAACTGACCCGCATTATTCCACCACGTGAACGGGACAAAAGTTACGGACAACTCGTGCAAAAAGTTCTTCCTCCCTGGCTCACCGGCTTCTTCGCAGCGGCAGTCATCGGTGCAATTTTGAGTTCGTTTAACTCTGCCCTCAACAGTACAGCAACGCTATTCAGCTTAGGTGTTTACAAAACGATGTTGCATAAGGATGCGACGGAAAAACAAGTGATTCGATCGGGTAAAGTTTTCGGGATCGGCATTGCGATTGTTTCGATGCTGGTCGCTCCGATGTTACTTGGACAGGAGAGTATCTTCGGGTACTTGCAGAAGATGAACGGCCTGTACTTCATCCCGATCTTCTCAGTCATGCTGGTCGGGATGCTTTCCAAAAACGTCCCGGCAATTGCAGCGAAAATTGCTTTAATTGTCGGCTTTACGGTTATTTCGCTGTGCTACTTCGTCTCACCGTTTATCGAGATCTCAGAGAAGATTCACGGGTTCCATTTCCTGGGAGTCGTGTTTGTTTCACTCGTTCTGTTGATGCTTCTCATCGGAAAGTTGAATCCCAGAGAAACTCCCTGGGCACAAGAGCATTCCGGTGATGTCGATCTCACTCCCTGGGTCTTCGCGAAACCGCTGGGAATCGGACTGATCGTCTTCGTGCTGGGGATCTACCTCTACTTCGCAGATTTTTCGATCTTGGCAGCGCAGTAATTGACAGCGAAGTTTTGCGACACACTTGAAGTGTGTCGCTCAACAGCGTTCTACGAATCCGCGACCTGTTCGTTCCCAGCATAGAAGCGATTCGCGACGATGTGTTCGCCGACGAAGATGACCACGACGAGCATGAGCAGCATTGGAAAGACTTCCTGACCGATGTCGGCGGTGGTGATGTCGTGTTTGAGTTCGCCAATGTCTTTGGCGACTTCGTATTTCTCCTCCCCAAACCGCTCGTCGAGTTCCTCTTTCGTTAAACGAGTCAGATCACTCTCCGCAGACGGCGGGTTCACACTGAATCCTCGCAGAGAAACACGGGAACCTTGTTCGTAAAGGTCGTAGTGTCCTGTTTCTTTGGTCGGTTCCAGAACCATGACCGGTTCAAACGCATTCAGCGAGGTCCGTGATTGTTTCAGTCCAGGTTCTCGCAAAAATATTTTGCGATCGGTGTTCTTCGGCTCCAGTGGGATGACCGGAATTTGACCAGAAATGTAGTTGTGTTGTATGTCGGTAAAGCGTGAGACGTATTCAGTCATCTGCTCTACGAGCATCAGGAAAATATCTGATGTGTTCAGCGTGGCGAGTGTAGACCAACGGTTCCGTAGATCCTCCGGGAGGTTGGCGCCGGTTGTCAGAAGGACTGTTCGTCCACGACCGTAACTTCGTTCAATGATTGCTGGCGACCGGTCAGCATCAGTGAATGTCGCGAGAATATTTGCACCTTCCGCAGGTTCAATAGACCAGAATCGGTAAACATCCATGAGATTTTCAATCGTGGAGAACGTTCCGTAGTTCTCGTATTGCCTGAACTTCCAGAACATTGGGTGGTTGCGTTTATTGATACTGAAATTCCAATTGCTTGTTCCTTTCCAAACATCAAGGCGTGCTGGAAGAAAAACTTGCGCTCTCGCGCGGTTGTAAGATGACGGCCGAATTTTCTTGTCGTTGGCGCCGAGGACAATGATCAGTCCGCCGCCATTCTCGACATACTTCGAAAGTTGGAACCAGACATCATCGCTGAATTCGCGGCAATTCATCAAAGTGACTGCCGTGTAGTCGGCGAGTTGTTTGTCTTTCAGTTTTCCGGTTGTACTGTATTCCGGAACGAATTTATTGCGACCGGCGTTGAGGTCCTCTTCAGGAGCGAGTGCAATCATCCATTCGTTGACATCATCAAGCCCGGGACCAACAACAAGCACGCGCGGTGCTGGGATGACTTCTGCTGAAAAGTAACGGACATTATCGAATGCGAGCGGATCGTTCGTTGCCAGTTTGATTTCTCCATGCAGCGAGCGATTCTTGAGATCACTTAATGGAGGGAAATCGGTTCTCACCGGAATGTTAGCATCGATCGGTAAAGTGACTTGACCAACTTTGGAAGATTGATTCTTCGAATTCTGTAAACGCAGTTCAACGGTTTGCTCAGGGATATCGCTACCCGTCGCTGCGATTGTCGCAGTCACAATGAGATCGCCGCCAACCGGAACTCGTTCACGCGAAAGTTGAATGTCTGTAATTGATACGTTTTGAGGATCTTCCTGACCGACATCAACGAGGTAGAGATTCGTCCCAGCAGTTTCTTCAATCAGGCCATGCAACAACTCCGAACTTCGATCCTTCCAGGCGGTTTTCGCCAAATCAGTAAAGAGGTAAACGCGGCGAATGTAACGATCTTTGCGAGCATCAGTCTGGACATTTGATTGGTCAGAGAGCGTGCGGGATCGGTCATCTTGTTGAGCTTTCAGGGCGTACTGCAACCGCTCATCAAGCGGCAGTGCGACTTGGTGGATATCCAACCCATCCAGTCTTCCTTGAGCGGATAGCATTGTGGATTGAAACAGTATTGGATGATCGCTGGAATTGTCAGCGATTGCGATTCGACTTCCGACCGGGAGTGACTGCAAATGTTCTTTAGCAATTTCTTTCGCCCGGTCTAATGAAGTCTTGCCTTTTTGCAGGTAAGACATACTCAGGCTGGTGTCAAAGAGCATGATACCAGCGACCGGAAGATCGATGTCACGAATCGGACGCGGGTCTTTGAGTTCTCCTAAAATCCGTTGTTGATAAGGACATCCAACAAAAGCGCCCAAAGCAAGCAACGTACTTGCCGTTGCGATGTTTCGCAGCCGCGAACGTTTCTCTTCATGTTGATACTTGACGAGTGTTCGATTTTTCAAGCGTCGCAGAAATAAGAAATAGGAAGCAACACCGAACGCAATCACGACGCAGAGAATTCCGATTTCTAATCTGCTTAGGTTGTAGTTTGCAGGAGGCAGCGATGGACGCGCGATCGCGAGAACAATGATGGCAAGGATTAGCATTCGCAGCAGCAACAACCAGAAGTGTTTCAAGCGAAGCCGCCGAACACTTTGTCGCCTGCGCTGCTGAATGAGACGCAGCGCAGGAAACAGCAGCTTTTTCGGCTTCTGTTTCAGCAGAAAATGCAGCACGATCGGCACTGTGATGAATGCAAGACCGGCCAGTATGGAAGAATTCAAAAACGACATACGTAACGATTCAGGCGTGATCCGAGAGTGTGATAGATTGTCTTACGTTTTGTACGTCTTTGGAGAGCATTGTGTGAAGTCTAATTGCGCCTCGTTTCTCATGATCGATGACTTATTCCTAATGAAAGATTACATCGTGCTTTCCCGCTCGCTCCCTCTCCGCCTCAATCCCTTGACGATCCTTATTCATCATCAAGCGGTTCTAAATTTTGTGAGCCAGATTCACCGGATTGCAACTCGGTATCTTTCTTTGGAAGGCGTGGTTTATTTCGTTTCCCGAGATTCTCCTTCCAGTTGATGACTTGGTTGTGGAACTCAGAACGAGTGATCGGCATAGACGGAACGTCAAGCTCAGCTTCTGTGCCGGGTCGTCCACCGTCATCTGGATGCGAAACTTCGCTCACTTCGCGTTCCAATGCACGTAGCCAGTCAGGGATATCGACTCCTGACCCCCAGGAATCGTCAAGGTATTCATCGACTTCATCATAAAGCATTTGAAATGCTTCGGAATCGACATTGCCGTTGCGGGCATCGCTGATAGCTCGTTTGACTAACGATACCATTCTGTTCACTGCGAGTGGTTTGACAAATCGTTCACGGAGGTGATCGGTAATGGTCGGCATCTTCATCCCGTATCGTTTTTGCAAGCGGCGGAGATCTTTCAAATGTTGATCGGCAAGGTCGGCGGTTTGCATTTCGAATGTTGATTCCCAAACATCTGCTGCATCGAGTAAGGAATTACGAACAAGAATTTCATGGACAAGTGTCAGTGGTGTCAGGTTCCAGGCATCCCGGTCGTAATGGGCTTCCAGTCGAAGGAATTCCAACAGACAGTAAATCATCTCGCCATAGTCGGATTGCGTAGTCGTTGTGTTGTATTCGAGAAATCGATCAAAACGGTCGACAACAATCGAATAGACTTGTTCGAGAGACCATTCGGCGTCACTGCGATCGATCGCTCCGGAATCGAGATGATCGAGTAGCTTAATCGGGTGGATCGGATCTTGTTCTTCTTCGAGGTAATCGAGGAACCAGTCGACTCCGTGATGCAAAATTGAACGAACGTTGCCCAGCGTGAGTTGGCTGGCGTGGAAAAGATCTCTTCCGTAAACTTGAATAAAGTCTTCCAGCTCTTCCCATTCACCTTCCTTGCGAAGTCCATCGACCGCGGAGATACGCATCGTCCGACTGTGTTCTGACCACAA
>JAJDEL010000188.1 GCA_029259835.1 Planctomicrobium sp.
TGGTACGCCCCGGTTTATGTCTTCGTTCTCGCTCCACAATTTGCTAACGCCATTCAACAGATCACAGAACTCAAGTTCTTCCGGCGGTGCGATTCTCTCTCAGAGTTTCTTTCGCGACCAACTTTTCATGCAGCTGCGATCACAGGGCTGATTTGCTACCTCGCTTTTGCATTTTCTCCAATCAGCAGAAATGTAATGGGAGGAACCGTACGTGCTGACAAAAAAATACTCAGTCATCAAACTCCTGTCGACTTGAGTCAATACTTCGAAGATCATCCCCCAGAAGGATTGATTTACGCACCGCAGTGGTGGGGAGACTGGCTCATCTGGAAATCAAACAATCAGATCGATGTTTTCGTTTCCACAAATACGATTCACCTCGTCCCGGAAAGCGTTTGGCAACATTACCTCACGATTAGTAAAGGTCGTCCTGGTGCAGAGCGCCTGCTGCATCGATACCGCATCAACACCATGGTGGTCAGTAAAGATTTACAACCCGGCCTGGAAAAGATGATGAAAACACGTTCCGGCTGGAAAAGCGTCTACGCCGACGACATTAGTGTTGTCTTCCAGCGCACTTCGGAGACCACATCGGAACAAGGAGCGAGCAAGACGGCACACTGATTTCGAATTTTTAGATAAGTAGGGTCCGCACAGCGGACCCTACGACTGACAAGGTACTAGACCCTTGCCCCTCAACCCTTAACCCTCGCCCAGTATGAAGAACTTCAAAAGTATTCTGTTCTACCTGCTGCAGATTGTTTTTATTGGGACAATCTTCGGTTATGGGAGCCTGCGCTATCAACAGCGTTTTGCGGTCGCGGATTTTCCAGAGCCGCTCAACGAACCGGTTCAAATGTCGCCACGGTACGACCGTCCGGATTTGCTCTCGGATGCACAACTCATTGCGACTTTAGACACACTGAAGCCACGGCTGCGGGGGAAGAATCCCAAGATCAATTTTGTCGATCACGCTTTGCGCTTCTGGGGAGTTGAAGCGACATTCAACGACGAAGAATGCCTCGCTGGTGTTGAGATGCGAGATTTACTACTCGACCATCGTACTTTCCAAGAAGCATGGGGACCGGAAGAGAAACCCTTCCTGGTGCCTGACCTTCGTGGGAATTCAAAGCGACTCGGGATGCGAACGAAAGATGGCGCCGCTTCTGCCAGCCATACCGATCACAGCTTGGCAAGTCTGGCAGAAGTTGGGACTCCTCTTGATTTCCCGGTGATGTCTCCCGATGGAGAAATCGAACTGCGAGCCGCTCTCGAATTCACTCTTGGCGAATTCAGCTTGAATCAGGATGAGTACGAATGGTCGACAATCGTTTTCTTGCATTACCTCCCGCACGTCAAGCAGTGGCAGTCGACCGAAGGACAGACGATTACCTGGGATCGGATCGCAGATCGATTGATGCGGCAACGTCTCGTCCAGGGAGTCTGTTTCGGCAACCATCGACTGTTCGCACTCGTCTCGATGCTTAACACCGACGAAGACCATGACATCTTCTCCGACGGAAAACGGCAAGAGGTGATGGATTACTTGAAGAATGTCACAGCAAGATTAGTCAAAACTCAAAGCAAAGAAGGATACTGGGATTCAAAGTGGCCTGGCGACGAACGAGATGGTCCTCCACCAGAGGATGTCGGCAGTCCACTCGGACCGGACGCCGACCGCATTCTGGCAACTGGTCATGCCCTCGAATGGTGGGCCTTCGCACCGGAAGAACTTCTGCCTCCAGATGAAACACTACACAAAGCGATTCAGTGGACCTACACGGAAATTCACGAACTCTCCGACGCGAAAATTCGAAGGTACTACACATTCTTAACACATGCTGGACGAGCAATGAGTTTATGGCGAGGGAAAATGCCGCATCAGGTCTGGCATGAACGAACCGAAGAGCTTGCTCGCCTTCAGCTGACCAGCAGCAGCGAAACGGCCCCATCTTCGCCAGGAGAAGTTCAATGATGTATTCCTTGATTATCCCGGTGTTCAATGAGCAGGAGACGATCCCTCAACTCTACGAACGTGTGACTGCCGCCGCGGAAACGTGGGGCGACGAATTCGAAATCATTTGCGTTGATGACGGCTCCACGGATCTGACTTCAGAACTTCTGGACGACATCCATGCGAGAGATCCACGTTGGAAGAAGATTTCGTTCTCACGCAATTTCGGTCATCAAGCAGCGGTCTCGGCGGGGATGTACTACTCAAACGGGGATGTGGTTGGCATCATCGATGGTGATCTGCAAGACCCTCCTGAACTGTTGCAGCAGATGTTTCAAAAGTGGAAGGAAGGTTACGAAGTCGTCTATGCCGTACGTGCTTCCCGCAAGGAAAGTATTCTAAAACGATTTGCATACAAATCGTTTTACCGTTTGCTTCAACAATGTGCCTCAATTGAAATCCCTCTCGATGCAGGGGACTTTTGCGTGATGGATCGCAAAGTCGTCAACGTGATGAATTCGCTTCCAGAGCGGACTCGGTTTCTTCGCGGGCTACGTACCTGGAGTGGGTTTCGACAAACTGGGATTGAGTACGACCGAGACGCCAGAGGCGATGGTGAGTCGAAATACACACTCTCTAAACTGTTCCGCCTGGCGTTCGATGGTATCCTTGGATTCAGCGCTTTACCGCTTCGAATCGCGAGTTTCATGGGCGTGATTTTTTGCGTGTTCTCTGCGTTGATGGTTGTGGTTCTCGTCGTTTGGAGGCTTTCGGATGTGACCGTTTTCGGAATGCACCCGGCTCAAACCATGGGTTGGACGAGCCTCGTTTCTCTCGCGATGTTTCTCTCTGGAATGCAAATGCTGATGCTGGGAATCGTCGGAGAGTACATCGCCCGAATCTTTGATGAGGTTAAAGGACGTCCCGGCTGGATCGTCGCTGAAACGACAGGAATTGCCCAGCAGGACAATTTCGAAATCCCTGCACCTAAGGGTGTCAAAGGCTTTGCCACACCAGAGGATGATGAACGTGCAAGGCGATTATAGCGAACAATATGTTCACCTTTGGCAGAATCATTGGTGGTGGCAATCTCGCCACGACCTGGTACTCAGGTCGATTCGGGAACTCCGGAAACGTTCGAAATCCGTCGAGCCAGGAGGTGATGCTCCGTGGCGAATTCTGGATATTGGGTGCGGTGGCGGAGTCGCCTTCGACGATTTTTCCAAGTTTGGAGAGGTCTTCGGCATCGAACCTGACGCACATTTGGCTCACGCGATTCCGAAATGGCAAGATCGCATTGAACAACGATTTTTCGATGCCGAATACACTCCCGAAGAGCCGTACGATTTGGTCCTAATGCTCGATGTTCTGGAGCATATCGAACAAGATGAAGACGCCCTGCTCTCTTTGAAGAAGATTCTTCGTCCGAATGGACACGCAATCATTACAGTTCCGGCACTCATGTCGCTCTGGAGTGCCCACGACGAAGTGAACCATCACTACCGTCGTTACACAGCCTCGAATTTACAAACGCTTTTAACAAGCACAGGCTTTCAGGTTCAGCAGCTCCACTACTTCTTCAGTTGGTCGTTGCCACTCTTGTACTTCCGAAAACTCATCGCGAAGAAGAAAGACAACTACGCAGTCACTGTCCCTCCGAAAGTGATCAATGGACTGTTTTCAACTCTCTCACATTTTGAAAACATGATGCGCCGCCTCCACGTTCAGTTTCCGCTGGGGAGTTCCTTGTTTGCGGTTGTTAAAAATTGTGAAACAAGTCCTGTTGCAGAAGCCACTCCGGTATCAACTCAGGTGTCGGAATGAACGAACGCTCAACCTTCTTCGAGACACGATTCTCTCACATCGTTGCAGCTGTTTTCATTGCCGCAGCTGTCGTCGGTTGTTTCCACAAGCTCGCGATGCACCCCGGCGATGTCCTCGTTGGACCACAATCCGGCGGCGAAAATGATCTCACAAACTATTACATTCCTTCGCGTACGTTTTTTAGGAATTCCGTTCTCAAAGACCACACGCTGGCAAACTGGAATCGCTCACTCTCATTCGGCACTGCGTATGTCGGAAATGCTCAATCTGCTGTCTTCTACCCTCCCAACTGGATCGCAGTTCTTTTTGATCCCACATGGTTTTTGAGTTGGCTGCAACTCGGACACCATTGGTGGATTGGTCTGGGAATGTATTTCCTGTGCCGGTCTCAGCATCTCTCTTTTGGAAGCAGCTTGTTCGGTGGAATTGCCCTTGCCTGCGCGCCGTTTCTCATCGCTCAAGGTGCTGAAGGTCACTACGCCCAGATTGCAGCGAGTTCGTGGATTCCGTGGGCATTTTTGAGTTTGCATTATTATTTCACTGAACCATCTCGCCGATCTCAAATTTCCACCGCCTTTTGCTTCGCAATGAGTTTTCTGTGCAGCCACCCACAGGAGACGTACTATTTGGTACTAATCGCTTCAGTGTTGGTCCTCTTCGAAGCGTGCCGCTGTTTTGTGAACAAAGAAGCAACGCTCGGCTCGAAACTCTTGACCGGTTGGGTCTGGACAGGCTTCTTCACGATGGGATTGGTTGCGATTGATCTCGTCCCGATCTATTTCAATTCTCGAACAACACCACGGGGGCTATCCGCCGTTTCGCCAGAGTTGATGGGCTGGGCGGCCTACGACTTGAATCATCTCTGGCAATTAGTGGCACCGTATTCGATTGATCGTCCAGAAATCTGGCAGCGTGGGACACCTCCATTCTGGGAAAAGGTCGGCTACTTCGGCATCATTCCGATCTGCCTTGCAGCGACGGCAATCGTCGTTGGTCTCAAGGAGCGTTGGGTCCAGCGCATGACCGTTCTGGTCATCGTCACCCTACTCATTGCAATGGGAACGAATTCGTTTCTGTTTCCGTTGATGCTCAAGCTCGTCCCTGGGACATCATGGTTTCGTCTGCCCTCACGAATTTTGTTCTTCACCTCATTTGGCGTTGCCTTTCTTGCTGCCTACGGTGTGCAATTTCTTCATTCCGGGACAAATGACAAAACGCCTCGCACCGTCTCTTCCATCTTTCTGATTCTTCTAGGTGCCGCAGTCGCTGCGACGTATTTTCGATTTCAAATGCTGGCCGCTGACTTTTCAATTTCAAAACTGTTGGAGCAGTCTCTCGTTGTCTATCCCCTGTTTTCCGGAATCATTGCCTGTGTCTACTTCATGAGGATTAAGTCCTCCGGGAAATCACTCACCGCTGTGCTGGTTGGATTGTTGATTGCAGCAACGGTTTGTGAATTCACTCAATTCGCGGCATCCGTCACCGACACCGCAGTCGTAGAACCTCTGAACCAAAGAAACCCGAAGCTTGCCGCTGCTCTTGAGAAGTTGAAAGACGAGAAGAAGCTTAGTCGGTTACTCACGATTCAAGAACTCGTCAGTGATCAAGACGCAATTCAAAATCAACTCCCTAAAGCTAGAGGCTACGACCCCGCCGGTTCGATTTTCTACCTTAGTCTGATCAACCGTATCTCAAACAATGACAGACGTCCCGTTGATCCGACCGGATTTTCTCAAGTGAAGTTGGCGGACGCTTCACAACATTTAATGATTGCCGCTGGGATTTCACACGTGCTTCAAGTTCATCGCAAAAACTTTTCTGAAGCTCCATCTGATTGGAAACTCGTTTGGTCCGACGAAATGGTGAAGCGCGTTCAGCGGCGCGAAGCACCAGAGGCTCTACCCAAATACAACGTTGAACTCTTCGAGAATCCCAACGCATTGCCGAAAGCATATGTCGTCGGGAATGTTCGCTTGCTGAAGCAGGGAAGTGATCTCAAGAAACTGATTTCCGAGACGGACTTCCGTAAAGAAGTGATTCTTGGAGCAGATGTTCTTGCATCTGGCGAGAGAAGCAGCTTTCAACCCGCAAAAATCTTATTGAATACTCCTGATCAACTGGAGACTGAAGTTGATCTGAGTGCACCGGGTTATCTTGTTGTGAGTGACCTCTGGTTTCCTGGTTGGACTGCAACGGTCGATGGAACACGAGTGCAGATTCTTCGCGGAAATCTGTCGTTCCGGGTCATTCCTCTACAAGCTGGAAAGCACATCGTGAAAATGTCCTTTCGACCGCCTGGCTTTCAACTCGGAATGATCATTACCCTTCTGACCCTCTGTTTTGCAGCGTGGCAATTCGTAACGACACAAGCAGAGAGGAAGTCTCCAGTCGAATCTGCCTGAGTGAACTCTTCTCGCGCCTTCACTACTGTTCTCGCGAAGAATGCTCATTCGCGTTGACTTGAACTATCTTCATTGAGCGAAAACGCAAGAGTAGCCACAGTCCTGTGACGAGTGCTCCGAGCAAAATCATCCACCAACCGTGAGCAGGCTCAATCAAGTAATGTAGCGCGGAACCAGACTCTGTCGAACCATGCCCCGGATGTGCCCAAAGCGGCTGACCTGACACCAATAGCAAGCTGAGTGCAGCGAAATTGAAGCGATTGAAAAACATCCTGTTTCTTTTCTGATTCAGGGTCATTAGGAGTCTGTCGACGTGACGAGCTTTTGGTTCGTGACCAGATTGGCGAAGTTC
>JAJDEL010000189.1 GCA_029259835.1 Planctomicrobium sp.
GCGTCGGGCAATTTGCGAGAAAACGTGACTCGCGCAAGGCCCGAAGCTAGCGCCAACGGCTCAAAAGTAGGCCTGAGGTTGACAAGGTAGGCGGCATTGGGCGAGCGCCCTGCGGCTGATATCGGGAAACTCTTTCGGGACAGTTCCTAAGGATAGGCTCTATTCGGAACTCGGCGTCTCTTGCTCCGCATCATCTGGAATGCTTTCTTCCAATCTTTGCAGCTTTCCGATTGAATAGATCATATTTTCAATGGAACTGAATTCCCAATTGTCTTCGTTGACACGCATTGCCAGAAGGACTTCACCGTTCTTGCCATCAAAGACTCCTTCGACAATGTGAAACGTCCGCCCAGATGGCGGATCTCGTCCGATTTCAAACGTGAACGGAATCGCTTCCCCGCGAATGATGTATTCCAGACGTTTCGTCTCGGCGTCGTCAATGATTAACGGAGTGCCGCCGCCTCCTTTTTCCATGAGCGTTTGACGAATATGCCGACGGACGTCTTCATCGGCACGGAAGCGACTATTGACTTCAATGAGAGTCAGTAAGCCATCGCCGACAAAACGCTCGTAGTAAACTCCTTGCACACTCAAGGTGAAAGCGACATTCCATTCGATGGTCCCTTTCGGTAGATAGCTGTCAGGGATGCTGATGTCGACAATCTCTGCCGTTAACAAGCGGGCACGTTCCGGTTCTTCATGAATTTCTGGCTGAAACCACCACAACGCACCTCCGCAGACGCAACAGAAGAACAACAATACCGCCGACACGAAACCAGCGACAAGAACCAGCATCGGATGTGTCGGGCGGTCCTTGTCAACTTGTTCGGCAGCCAGCATTTTCTTGCTTGCAGATAACTCCTTCTTCGCGGCCATTTTTAACTTTCACTTCTTCGAAGCTGTTGCATGGGTGAAGCCTGAGTCGAGGTGGATGATGTAGGTGTTTTAAACTGTGAGCCAACCGCCACGTTTTTTTACATCGACTTGCGTAACCCACCAACTACGAGACGCACATCCTTCACCCACTTTACTTCTTCAAAGATATTTCAAGTTGAGAAGGTGGAGCCTTGAGTTGTTGGCGATGTTCATCTGCAATCTTCTGGATTTGCTTGATGATTTCCGGGTGCTTGCTGTTCACATTAAATCGCTCACTTGGATCGTGGTTCAAATTAAAGAGCAAGGGCGGGTCGTGCTTCTCTCGCTTCCGGGCGTCAGGTCCATAGGCTCCCTGAGTTATATAGTGAGCCTTCCACGCTCCATGACGAATCGCCATGAGTGCTGTCCCACGATAATAGAACATCGTTTCCCGGGGGCTTGAACCTTTTCCGAAGAGAACTGGGGAGATGTCGACGCCATCGACGATACGGTCTTGCGGAATTTTACCACCCGAAAGTGAAATGCATGTTGTGTACAAATCCATTGTGCTTGCCAGTTCCAGCGAAACCTTTCCTGGAGAAATTTTCCCGGGCCACCAAGCGATCCCTGGTTCCCTCATCCCGCCTTCCCAGGTGCAGCCTTTTCCGTCTTTCAGTAAACCGGCTGTTCCGCCATGTTCACCAAAGATAAGCCAAGGTCCGTTGTCGCTGGAAAAGAAGACGCATGTGTTTTCAGCGAGACCTTCATTGCGAAGTGTGTCGAGAACGCGACCGACTGACCAGTCGATCTCTTCAATCACATCTCCATACAACCCGCGAGCACTTTTGTTTTCAAACGCTTTGCCCCGAAACAGTGGAACATGTGGCAGGCTGTGCGGTAGGTAGACGAAGAATGGTTTCGACTTGTTCTTCTTAATAAAATCTACTGCATGTTCTGTGTAACGCCGCGTGATCGTCGTTTGGTCGGCAGGACGCTCGTAGACTTCCAGATCCTGCATTAAGGGGACGTTCCAGTATTCAACTTTCGGGTCTAAAAACGCGGCTCGACCCTTCGGACCGACATCGTTGAGCCGATCCATATCGTTTGAATAAGGAATTCCGAAGTAGGTGTCGAAGCCATTGCTAGTCGGCAAAAATTGAGGAAGATGCCCTAAATGCCATTTCCCGAAACAACCGGTCGAGTAGCCTTGTTCTTTGAGTGCTTCCGCCAAGGTCACTTCCGAAGCAGGAATCCCACCTCCGGAATTTGGAAACAACACGCGCCGCTTGTCACTGCACATTCCGCTACGAATTGGTAATCGACCAGTCAGCAAAGCCGCCCGACTCGGAGTGCAGACTGATGATGCGGAATAAAATTGAGTGAATCGCATTCCCTCGGCAGCCATTCTGTCGAGGTTTGGAGTTCTAATCGTAGGGTTGCCGTAGCAGCCCAAATCACCATAGCCGAGATCGTCGGCATAGATGATCACAAAGTTTGGAGTCTCTGCCGCAGCAAGACCTGCCCCACGAACAAGACACACGCAAACAACAACTAAAGCAAGCAGATTCCGGATCATATTTACTTCCAAGTGAAATTCGGTTCTTCATAGAATCTAGTGAGTAGAAAGTGAATTTACCACGGAGCGACTCTGTTTCTGTGACACGAAAGTGTTCGAAAAGCCGCTGAGTGAGGACTCTATGAAAGCCGATGCTCCGCCCAGAGAGCCGCTCCCAGCACGCCAGCATCGTCTTCCAGTTTCGCAGCCACAACTTTGAAACTGTCCCGGTACGCTGGCATGACGCGTTTGTTTGCAGATCGTAAAACTTGTGGAACAAACAGGTCTGGCATCGCTTCGACCAGTCCACCGCCAAGAACGACAACTTCCGGACTGATCAAATTCACAGAAGTTGCGACGGCGATGCCGATGTATCGGGCCGCTTCCAAGATGATTTCTTCAATCGCAATATCGCCTTCAGCAATAGAGTTTGAAAGCGCTCCACTACGAATTTTAGAGAGATCAACTCCGGAATTCTCCAGCAAATGAGGAGCATCGCCACGATAAGCAGTTCGAGCAGCTTGTGCTGCAATCGCGAGACGACTGGCGACAGATTCCAGGCAGCCACGCTGACCGCATCCACAACGTGGGCCGTTGGACATCACCTGAATATGTCCGATTTCGAAGGCAGATACTTTCGCTCCTCGTAAAATCTCACCTTGATAGATGCAACCTCCGCCGATGCCAGTTCCAGCAAAAATCCCGATCGCACAACGTGCGCCTTTTGCGGCACCGACTCGGTATTCAGCGTATGTTCCGGCATCGACGTCATTGAGTACGGCAACCGGGCAGTCAAGTTCCTTTGAGACCTGGTCTTGAAGTGGAACCGCCTCCCAGCCGAGATTCGGAAGATCGAGCAACAGGCCGTAATCCATATCAATCGGACCAGGGCAGCCTATCCCGATTCCTTTGAGATCTTTCGGAGTCATGTCTGCTTTTTTCAAAGCGTCTTTGATTGTGTCGATGATTCGGTCAACGCCTTGTTTGGCAGTCGTCCCAGGTTTCGTCCTTTTTCGCTCTTTGGCGATCACTTTCCAATCATCGTCATAAACCTGAGCCAGCATTTTTGTGCCGCCCAGGTCAAATCCCATCCAGTGTTTTGTCTCGTTGCCGTTTGCCATGAGAATCCGATCTTCATGAAATTGAAAAACTGTC
>JAJDEL010000190.1 GCA_029259835.1 Planctomicrobium sp.
CCAGGCATTTTTGAGGCAGCGACACGTTTTGCTGCGGTCGTGCCACGATCAATTTCGACGAAATGCACGCGTTGATGTCCACTAACATCAAGTAAGAATGCCGCATCGGGTGAACAAGAAAGAGGTTTCGGACCTTCACGAAACTGCGTATGCAGCACGAACCCCTGTCTGTTTCCTGAACTGTCGACGATCTGTTGCCATTCGTTGATCCAGCGGACCAATTTCACCGTTTGCGAACGTTCGCACGCTTGCCGCATGATCCAGTGAGCGTGAGAAATATCGAGCCAGTGATACAGGCGGTCATTGCGTGGTGGAGTCGTGTTGACTTCAAGGAATGCAATGTCATCAAAATAGACCGCCAGCGCATCAGTTCCACGTGAGTTCAAAAAATACGCAGGCCCAGCATTTCCCGTGGAAAAACAGACATTCAGGCTGCTGCGTGAGAGATAGCGGTTCTCGACAAGTCGTTGCAGTCGACGGCGCGTGGCGCGACGATCTTTATTCTGTGGAAAGACAATGCGATGAATCATCGCTGCACTCAACACATAATAATCGGCGAGTGCGCGGAGCAGGGCTAGATCTTTTTCAGTCAGACGCATCAGTGACCTCGGGCTTTGACTTCGCACAGCGCATGAACACTCTGAATCAAGACAGATTCAAACGCCGAATTTGCGGAGAAAAGAGAGCAAGCAGAAATCGGAAAGCGAGTCGCTTGCGAAAAAAGTGCCAGAGGTCTGGCGAACTGTTCGGGAACCGAAACTGCATACACGCTGAGCGTGTCGTCCGAATTCGTTCCGCTGAACGGGATGAAACAGCATTCATCCAATGTAACTGCAATGATGAACGGTCTTGTGAAATTGTCAAGAACTTTTTTGTCAATTTTGTGGTATACAGTTTCAATCCGCGAAACACTCACTCGCATCGGGCCCGCTGAAAACATGTGGCAACGCCGTGCCAACAAGCGCGCAGCACGTCTGAAATTGATCAAACTTCGGACAGTCGAATCGATCGCTGAAATCTTTGAGTCGCTGGCGACACGAACGGACCTTTCTGAACTACGCAGGAGATACCTGCGAGACAAACGACGTGAACAGTTCTTCCAACGGACTGGAATCGAACTCGAACAACGACACATGGTTGGTCCTCTACTGGAACAGTTGGAACAGACTGGCGATACCACAGTGGATCAACTCTTATCCGAGTTCCGTTTGCGGCTGCGAAACGGTCCTGACGTCTCGGACGAAAATTGAACTCCCGCAGGGAGGTGGATTGTGGGTGGTGTGAGAAGTCGGACACGCTCAATTTCCGCGAGGCGGTCAATTTCTTCTTTGGAAAGAAACAGGTCTTGCTCGTAGTTCCTTTGCAGCAACTCAGTCAACCGTTGTTCCATTCGTTTTGTCATTTGCACGGGACGATGATCGATGAGGAGTCGGTACAAGTTCGGGTCATCCACGAATTTCCCAAACGCGTGACCTGTCTTTAATTGTCGAATCGTCTGCATCCATTCGAGTCGATGTTCCTCAAACGAGAGATAAGAGATGTTGCCGACCTCTTCAACTTCTTCGTGAATTGGAACCAGATGCTCAGTTTGTGACTCGGAGAGTGACTCACTCTCCGACTTCGTTCCTCCGGTGGTTCGTCCATCACTCTGTCCGGTATTCGTCGTTCTCGTTCCTTGTCCATAATCATTGCGATCATAGCTGGTACTCTCACCACGGTTGTAACCAATCGAGCGTTGCTCGATGACGGAATCCGCGTGCGTCCTGCTGACTCCTGCCGATTTCAGCCATTCGATTCGATAGCCAGAAATTCGCTGTCGACGACTTGTCAATTCGCTTTTGATTCGCATTCGATCAAAGGTCATCTTGGCGAGTTCGTCAGCGATGATGTCCGCATCTTCAGCCGAATTGGCGAACATCAACCGATTCCTCGCCTGCCAGATCATGTTGGTTAAATCGATTTCACGCTGGTCCAATTGTGAAAACGATTGATGTGCCAGAATGAGACGCAGCCCCATTTGGCGGCAGGTTGGCAAACAGTCCTCAATATCAGGAGAAGCTGCGAACTGCTGGAATTCATCCATCAGCACATACGTTGGTTCAACCGCTTCTCGTCCTTGAGTTACCGCCATACTAAAGACCGTTTCCAGGACTTCGTTAAACATCAGTGAACCGATAGTGCTCCCGAGTTGTTTGGGAAGCTTGCCAAGTTTTGCAAGGTTGACGATGACTATTCGTTTGTCACGAATGAACCGTTCGACATCAAAACCACTTTCGAGTGTGCTGAACATTCTCTTGGCTTGAGGTGCTTCATACATCGGGTCAAAGCGATTCCGTGTCGATTCCAGAATTTTGACAGCTTCCTGTCCCCCTTTGGCACTGAGGATTTCGGCCCAGTGATACTGAATATCCCCCGGAATCATTTCTAGAATCCGTTTGTGTTCTTGAGTCCCAGGATGCAGGAGAAATCGAGTCATCGCCAACGGCAACCCGAGTGCAGCTATGGCTGAGACAGCCTTATAGCTCCATTGCATTAAACGTGGTTGCAGGGACAAGTCCTGTGCCGCCCACGCCCGCAAAATTAAGTCCACGGTTCTGCTGACGTGGTAGTACCGATTCTCGTCATTAACGAACCGCAACGGATTAAACGGTACGACATAATCGCTATTGGCAGGTTCAATGTAGATCAGCCTGCGGCGCACGTGGTCTGGACATTTTGATGACGCAATCCACCTCAGGGAGTCGAGGGAAACATTCCCCATCAAATCAAAAATAAACATCGAGCATTGCTGGCGCCCAGTGGCCATCATGATCGGGCGAGTGATGGTATGGATCGCGACCGTTTTTCCTGACCCCGTCGCACCGACGAGATGTAAATGTCGTGAGAGAGCTTCATATGGCAAAATGATTTTTCGGAGATTTTGTTCCAGATCAACTCCCAGTCGGATTTGCGGCGTCATCCCTGAAATTCCTCCAAAGCACGGTCTCGACTCTCTTCGAACATGCAGACCAAAGTTTGGATATCGTCAGGAGTAAGATCGTCCCGTTTCTGTATCGCAGCAATCTGTTCGGAGTAATGCGAGAGGATATCATCGATGGATTGAAAGGTTGGTCGCGTTGCCAAAC
>JAJDEL010000020.1 GCA_029259835.1 Planctomicrobium sp.
CTCGTGAAGTGGTTGAGGCTGCCAAGCAACGACTCATCGAAATCGAAGACACACTTCCAGACGGAGTCTCTTTGGAGGTGACGTACGACCGTGCAGCATTGATCGGTCGAACACTGGAAACCGTTCTTCACAACCTCACCGAAGGGGGGATTCTGGTCATTGTGATTCTGCTGATCATGCTGGGTAGCATGCGGGCAGGTCTTATTGTTGCTCTGGCGATCCCGCTCTCGATGCTCTTTGCAACAAACTTAATGTATATGACTGGGATTACCGCGAGCCTGATGAGTTTGGGTGCGATCGATTTCGGACTCATCGTCGATAGTTCCGTCATCATGGTTGAAAATTGCATTCGCCGCCTTTCACATGACAACAAAGGGACACCACATGTTGATGTTATCCGTGATGCTGCAATTGAAGTTCGTAAACCGACCATGTTTGGCGAGTTGATCATCTCGGTGGTCTACCTCCCCATTCTGTTGCTGGAAGGTACAGAAGGAAAACTATTTCGACCGATGGCATTAACGGTTTTATTCGCTCTGGCAGGTTCTATGATTCTGTCGATGACACTCATGCCTGCACTGGCCTCACTCACTCTTCCCAAGCAGATGAAAGAGAAAGACATCTTTCTGATTCGCTGGCTAAAATTTCTTTACAAACCGATTGTGACACGAGCCATTCGCCATCCACTGGTCACTGTGATCACCGCACTGACCGTGTTTGTGGTAAGTATTCCGGTAGGCATGAACCTTGGAGCGGAGTTCATGCCTCGACTGGAAGAAGGCGACCTGCTAGTTGAAGCGGTTCGCCTTCCCAGTGCGACATTGGAAGGCTCCATTGAAATGTCGACACAAATCGAACAGATCATCGGTAACTTCGAGGAAGTCAAAACTGTGTTCTGTAAGACAGGTCGTCCCGAGATTGCCAACGATGTCATGGGTGTTCATCAGACAGATGTCTGGGTGCTTTTGGAACCTGTTCACGATTGGCCGAACCATAAAACTCGTGATGAACTCATTGAGGAAATGTCGGACGCGCTGAACAATCAGGTTCCTGGTGTCGCGTTCGGTTTCACTCAACCTATCGAAATGCGAGTGGACGAACTTGTTGCAGGCGTCAAAGCGGATGTTGCTGTGTTGTTATACGGAGATGATCTGCAAATCCTGGGGCAGAAAGGGAAGGAAATTGAAGCGGTGCTGCGACAGATTCCTGGTGCTGTCGATGTCAAAGCCGACTATCAGGCAAACCTGGCAACGCTCACGATACATACCAAACTGGAGAAACTGGCGTTATATGGAATCGATGCCCAGACCGTGCTGAATGTTGTTTCTTCGTTAGGTGGACACCAGGTGGGGCAGATCTTTGAAGGCCGCGCTCGCTTCCCGATCTTGGTGCGTTTCCCAGAAGAATGGCGGAGTAAAATTTCTTTGTTGAAACAGCTCCCTGTGGCTGATGCGAATGGACTACCTGTCCCGCTCAGTGAACTTGCCGACATTACCATGGAAGAAACGCCTCCTTCAATTGAGCATGATGCCAACCGTCGTCGAACATTCATTTCGGCGAATGTTCGCGGACAAGATGTTGCCACATTTGTCACAGAGGCACAAAAGGCAGTCGAGGAGAAAGTGGACCTGCCTGCAGGTTATGAAATCCGTTGGGGTGGAGACTTCGAAAATTTGCAGTCAGCCAGCAAGCGGCTGTTAATCATCACCCCCATCGTATTGATCGTCATTATTCTTCTGCTGCACACCAGCCTGGGATCGATCAGACTGGCGATGCTCATCTTTTTGGCAGTTCCTATGGCAGCTTCTGGTGGAATCTTCGCACTGTACTTGAGAGAGATGCCTTTCAGCATTTCCGCTGGCGTGGGGTTCATTGCACTGTTTGGAGTTGCGGTCCTCAACGGTTTGGTCTGGGTCAGTGCGGCTGAACAACTCCGGGTGACTGGCATCCCTTTGTTAGATGTCAGCCACGAGACTGCTCTTGTGCGACTTCGCCCCATCTTAATGACGGCTCTGGTCGCCAGTCTTGGTTTTCTACCGATGGCAATGTCTAACGGGGATGGAGCAGAGATGCAACGCCCGCTAGCAACTGTCGTCATTGGAGGCTTGGTGACATCGACTCTGCTCACATCACTCGTCATCCCTTGCATCTACCCATGGTTCTCCAAAGGTTTGCACCAAGTCGAATTGACTCACCACGAAGTGCCAAAAGATCACTAATCGAACCTGTGAGGCGCATCGGAAGCTGCGGTCACTGACCCTTGAGGATCTCGTCCAGATTGCACAACTGACTTTGCGTTGAGGGCTTGAGCTTCTCACTCTTCGCGTGGTTCCCCGGTCTGTTTTGGCCCAGGCATCGTACTGGACGGCCATCTGCTGCACACGATTGGGCTGTTTGGCCGCTAGACTCCATCATCGCGCTTCGGCTGACATCGTCCAGGGACGTTGTGCTTCAGTCGTTGATGCACACGCTCCGGCACAAGTTAGGGACCTAAGTTTCGAGACGGTGGCATACCACCGCAGGACGTACATCCTGAGACTGACCACGATTGACTGATAATCTCTAATAATGGTGATGCCTGATACACACCAAAACTCCACCAGATTTTGACTGAGCCGTTGAGTCGTCATCAAAACCAACGTTTTCGAAATCGGTTTGAAACTTTTGCTTGATTGGAAAGAATGTGACCATCTCATGGACATATTATGTCCATTGAAACATTGAGTCTTCACGTTCCACATAGGGGACGTAAAGAAATTCGAAAAAATCAGATTCATTTGAGACATCAAATTGGTGAAAAATAGTGTGAAATGGGATTTTATTGGTGGATTCCAGAAAGTGTTAACGGGTAGCGTGTAGAATCTTCAAGTTAAGTCTGACAAGGGGAAAAAGTGTTTCCTGAATGGAGCAAGTAGTTCTGATATCGCGGATATTTACAGTGTTTCCCGATTCTAAAATATCACTTCCGACCCTCGAAGATATGGACTGGCTGGCTGGGCTCAATCGTATTTGCAAAAGCTGGCATTCAGTTTGCGACCAAGGTCAACTCACCCAAAATTAAATTAAAGGAGGTTGAGTGTGATCAGTCCACGTGAGAATTCGTTAGTGAAGTGGGGCAGCGTTACCCGAGTCCTGGGAAACCGACCTGAACGTTGGGGCGATTTAAGTGAACTCCTCTTGCCTATGGACCGCGACCCCGAGCCTCATGATGTGTTGATTGCCCGCGTCCGCGAGATTGGTCGGCACACACGGATTGAACTTGACCATGGTCGCAAATCGATCTTCTACATTGGTGATATTTTAGCCTTGGCGTTTGGCTGGCGCTATGCCACTCGGCAGTTTTTTGGAGACGTTCCGCCCCTTCAGAATGAGTATCACATGTTGAGCCAGGGGGGAGTTTGTGGGCGAGTGATTTCTGCACCTGACCGCTTTTCGGACCCAACTTTATTGGAACCATTGGGATATTTGGCTGAAAAAAGCGGATCCATTACGAACCTCCGGAATCACAGTTTGGCTCCGAGTATGGGGGGGCCTCGTATCCCTACGATTCTCGTGGTCGGCTCGGCAATGGACTCTGGCAAGACAACATTGGCATCAAACATTATCCACGGGCTGACTCAGGCAGGAAAAGTTGTACACGCAGGAAAACTGACCGGAACCGCCTGCGTCAAAGACATTTTCCGAATG
>JAJDEL010000191.1 GCA_029259835.1 Planctomicrobium sp.
CGGAATCTATCCTCACCACGGACGCGAGACTCACTCAAACAAGGATAGATTGCCACTCCATACTTGCGTCCGAGAGCAACGGTTTGCTCCCAGGGATTCAGGCGGAAGTATCCGGCCGCCACGAGCATGTCAACCAGTTCGTCTTTCAGCCAGCGATCCAGATCGATCCCGACAGCGCGACAGTAATCAACCGAATCATGCACGCGGATCGCGACCAGGATCGGCCGGCCTCGTTTCAAGCCCACTTCTTCGGTCATCTGTCGAATGCGACGGATCAGGGCGGTCATCTGCTCAAGGTTCTCTTCGGTCGCGGTCCCTCCGTGTGCATGGGATTTGAAAAAGACTGAGTGTCGCAGGAAATCAAGTTCAATGCCGTCGACATCGTAGTTGTTACAGACTTCTTCAAAGTAGCGAAACACCAGCTCCCGGATTTCTTCGCGACCATAGTCGACAGCCGTCCAACCTCCAACTCGGCTTCGCTTCTGTGCGGTGGCAACGAGCCAGTCGGGGTGCTGCTGCTTCACAGGACTGGCTGCCAACATAAGTGGTCCGTACCAGGATCCCGAGGAGTCGTGCGTATCGTTCATCCGCATCGACCAGAAGACCTCAATACCTTTCCGCTTGCCGAATTCGGTCATGATGGTCAGCGGATCGAGATCTTTGTCGATGAACGCCTGCGTCTGGTTCTTGCTGAAACCATTTTGATCGGCTGTAAACAACGAACCGACTTTCGTGTTGTGCGTGAAGCAGCCGAACGGGGAGGACCATGTGCAATAGAACAGCGTGTCGAGTTGTGTCCCCGCCAGCGGTGTGGTTCGATGCTTGAGCAGCCCCGCTGCCGAGACGTCGCTCTCACAGAGATAGACTGGCTCGTTGCCATCGTTGTTGAAGATCAGTCGACGCTTCTGCGCCGCTGCCTTGGATCGGGCCGTTCGCAATTCCTCAAGGTTCTTCGGTTTTGTTTCTCCGAAGGTAATTGCAGCCATCAAGAGAACGAGCGACAAAGTCACGGATTGCTTGAGACTCTTAGACAACATGTTATGTCCTTCAGGATTTTGCATTCCAGAAACATGGAATTCTGTGAATATCAATAGGGATTCGCGTTGAGTGTAGCAGGTATGTATTCTGGAACTGTTATACGCAGAAATACGACGAGCTGAAAGCGGGGTAGGTTTCTGCAGATGATTACCAAAACCAGCGGTATTCATCACACAATGAGCGTCCGTGAAATAATGGCCGAATCGGTTGTCGTGACAACGGCAATTTCTCGCAGAACACTTCAACAGAAATGGTTGCCTTGATGAGACTGATCCTCTACACATCTGTGACATGTCTGTACTTACTTCACGTGTCGTCGGTACGTGCCGATACACCAAACGCTGCCCACACGGTGCATCAAATCGTCGCTCATCGAGGGGCCAGCACCGAACGCCCCGAATGCACATTGGTGGCACTTCGACGGGCGATTAATACTGGAGCCACAGCAGTTGAGATCGATGTTAGAACCAGCCGCGATGGCAAGCTATTCCTGTTGCATGACTCAACGCTTGACCGGACGACCAATGGGAAAGGGCTAGCATCACATTTAACGTTGGCGGAACTCAAGGAACTTGATGCTGGCTCGTGGTTTCATGCTAAGTACAAGAATGAGCGCATTCCAACTTTGAGTGAGGCGCTCGAACTTTGCCGCGGCAAGACAGACGTACTACTTGATCTGAAGGAACAGGGCGCGACGTACGCCGAAGCGGTGGTGCAGGAAGTTCGTGATTATGGTGATCCAAAGAGAGTGATTATCGGAGTACGTAGCGTGGAACAGGCTCGGCAATTTCGCAAGCTTCTGCCAATGTCTCGACAGTTGGGTTTGATTCCGGATCCGCAGCAAATCAAAGCGTTTGCAAAGGCCGGAGTCGAAACAATCCGTTTGTGGCCCAAGTGGCTCTCTGACGATTCACTCGTCGAGCAAATCCATCGCGTAGGCGTGCAACTACACCTGAATGGCGCGACGGGTACGCCGCAGGAAATTCTTCCACTACTGACTCACGAGCCATATTCATTGTTGGCAGACGATCCGGCTACGTTAGTTGCCACGTTGAGCGAACTGAAACGAAGCAAGGAGACGTTGTCACTACTTGATGAACTGGTCGTGCAGACAGGTGAGACAACGACGCTTAAGTGGATCAGCCGGAATGGAGCTCAATCATTTTTGAACCGCGAGTATAAGATGCTAGAGTTGCCTGAGGAACTACGAAGTCAGCCGAGGTTTGTCTTCGACGGAGGCAGTGGTGATCGCGTGGTCCTCAAGTTCAAAAAGCCGTCCGTGATATTCGCCGCAATGGAGTACAACGACACGGGGACATGGTCGTTTCCCGGCGGTCGAACGCCGGTCGATCATGGTTGGAGATTGCTTCGCAAAGAGGCTTACCGCGGCTCTAGTAATACAAACTTGGGTGGTGAGAAGCCACATTTCGCATCGATTTACTACTGTGAGTACGATGCCGGACAGCAATTGTCCGGGTTGCCTCCGTGGTGGTTGTGTCTGGCGGTCATGGATCAAAAGTCGGCGGAGAAAATCCCTGGGTTCAAGTTCGGCACATCCGGACCAGTTGAGATCGCAGCCTCTTTCTCGTATGAACAGTGGGCTAATCGCGATCGACCGCTTGCTGTTCCTCAATTCAAAAATGCAGAACAGTGGGCCGCGTGGCAAGACCGACAACGCGGTGAATTTCGTCAGCGACTCGTGTTTCCTTACCAAGGAGAGACGAAGATTTCAGAGGTGAATGACGCTGTCGAACGTGAAAAATTCGTGCAGCAAGAGTTTGAAGTGAAAAGCAACGGACAGAACATCTTCCGATTCTTCCGCCTCACCCCCAAATTTGAAACATCCAAGAAATTGCCGACCGTCGTTTGCTTTATGGGACATGGTAAAGTGAAGCAGGTTCTGGAAGACCGAGAGAGCTACCAACACGCCTGTGCTGCGCAATTTGCCGAACATGGTTATCTGGTGTTTGCCATGGAGAACGTGGGGATGGAACCAGGTCGCGACAGACACCACGAGTTGGATCGACTGTTACGATTGGACGGTTACAGCTGGTACAGTCTGCTGTTCGCACACCAGCAGATTCTTCTCGATCATGTTTTCTCCGACCAGGAGGTCGACTCAAAACGGGTCGGAGTGACGGGCGTCTCAACGGGTGGACTTCTGGCACTTTCGGCTGCCGCATTCGAACCTCGTGTGGCGGCGACTTCTGTGCAGGGGATCTTTGGTAGCATGCGGGTCTCGTTCATTCGCGACCGAAACCGCCATTGTTCTTGTGGCGCAATTCCTGGTCTGTTGCCGTATTTCGACTTGCCCGAAATGGCATTGCTGGTCGCTCCCCGTCAGATTCATTTTTCGAACGCCCTCGCCGATGGATTCGGACCTGCTGAGGCAAAACGATGCGTGAACCTGATCACGCCACTGTACCTGAAGGCTGGCGGCGCATCACCTGAGTTCAGTGAACCACCCGGACGCCATGAATATTCAATCGATGCAGCACTTAAGTTCTTCGAGAATACGATCGGCACTCCAAAGTAGATAGTGGAAAAAGATAGATCGATTGTCACGCTGCGTGTAGTGGACCTCGTTAAGCTTCGAACGATAACACGGAGTGATCTCATTCAAAAAGGAGTCCGAAATGGCGGGAACAGTTCCGCACGCTCAATTTCAAATCGCCGCAGTCAGGTACAGCGAGTCGCATTCGGAATACAGATTCCAGGTAAAACATGTCTAACCTCACTGGAATTCTCACGCAATATTTTGGAATCAACACATTTCGCGGCCCACAGCAGCAAATCATTGAGCATGTGTTAGGGGGTCAGCATGCGCTGGTGATCATGCCGACCGGCATGGGAAAGTCGCTGTGCTATCAAATCCCAGGACTGATCATTGATCAACAGAACTGTTCAGAAGATGAAAAGCGCCCCATCACCTTGATCCTCTCTCCATTGATCGCATTGATGAAGGATCAAGTTGATTCCCTGGAAAATCGCGGCATTAACGCAACTTATATCAACTCCAGTCTCCGAAAAAACGAACGTGAATCTCGCTACCAGGCGATTGCCGATGGCAGCTTCTCAATGCTGTATGTGACTCCGGAACGCTTTCGCAAACAGGAATTCCTGGACGTCATCGCAAATCGGACCGTGCAGTTACTGGCTGTCGACGAAGCTCACTGTATCAGCGAGTGGGGGCATGAGTTTCGGCCGGACTATACGCGCCTGATCGAGTTGCGGCAGATCATGGGGCATCCCACAACGATTGCTCTGACAGCGACGGCCACGCCGGAAGTGCAGGAGGACATCATTCGTCAGCTTGGCCTTCAGTCTGATGAAGTGAGGATATATCACGAAGGTATTGATCGACCGAATTTGGAGTTGAAAGTCATTCATGTCTGGGATGCGGACGAAAAATTTGTCGAGATGCAGAAGGTTTTTGACAAGTGGTTCACACCAAAATCGACTGGCAGTGGCATTGTTTACTTCACCTTGATCCGCACACTGGAGGAATTCAGCGAACGGCTCCAGGAACTCAGAATCTCGCATGTTTGCTACCACGGTAAACTTGATAGTCATAGCAGGAAGACGGTTCAGGATGATTTTATGGACGGTCAAAACCGTCTAGTCTTGGCAACGAACGCCTTTGGAATGGGAGTCGATAAAGAGGACATCCGATTCGTCGTG
>JAJDEL010000192.1 GCA_029259835.1 Planctomicrobium sp.
AATCCTTGCATGCCTCCAGGAATGTCCCATTCACGGTCTCTTTTTTACGCAACAATCCTTTAGCTCGTAGCTCGCTGAAGTTGCCGTCTGGGGCATCTTGTGTGAAGAAATAGTACGCAACACCTGTGAGAGCACACATGAGTCCCGCGACAAACATTGACGCTCGCCATCCGACGGCACTGCTGAGACCCAGCGTCCCAACGAAAAGAGCAAAGACAAGTGGCATGATGAGTTGAGTGACGCCACCACCCAGGTTCCCCCATCCTGCGGATGTGGCATTTGCCGTCCCGACGCAGTTCGGGGCGAACATGACAGATGTATGGTATTGCGTGATCACGAAGGAAGCTCCGATAGCTCCAATCGCAATTCTAAACAAGAGGAACGACGTGTAGTCCGTTGCCAAACCGATTGCCATCACAGGAATCGAACCCAGAAGTAAGAGCCAGGTATACGCCAGCCTTGGTCCGATTTTATCGCACAGCCAACCGATGAGCAGTCTCGCTAAAACAGTGACTGCGACTGAGCCGATAATGCACCAACCAATTTGTTCTTTGCTTAATGACATTTCTTCGCGAACGACTTTCATCAGCGGAGCGATGCCAAACCATGCAAAGAAACAAAGGAAAAATGCGAACCACGACATGTGAAACGCTCGCATTTGTGGCGATTTGAAATCCAAGAGATTGATTCGCGTCAGTTTATTCTGGAGTTCCACCGGGACAGACTTTCATTCTGTATGGCTGAAAAATTCTGAGACAACCCAGTGTCGGGCAGTCCCTGAGCTTTGCCGGAAGAGCGCCTCCGGCTTGTAAGATTAAGATAGATTCACAGGTCGCGGGCGGACCAACTTTCACTTCAGTTGACGCTGCCAACTCGCCGCTGCCTTTTGAGAACAGGCAGAGCAAGACGCAATTGGGTTTGCACCAAACGGTGACGAATGATTCGTTGTCAGGCTCGATATGTGGTGGCAGAATTGTAAGAAACTCACCATGGCAGTTTGCCGTTCCTTGGTCTCATCAGTGATGCTGTCTTGATCGGGAGCGTCTCGATCAAGGCGATGTTATTGGGACAACATTCTCGGAATGCAGTCTGCCAGGCAGCACTTGCAACCCATGTGCCATTTCGTTCCTGGAGGATGTACAAGCGACCAATTGAAAGCTAATCGTACAGGAAAGACTTGTTTTCCAACGAACATGGAGAACAGATGAACTTATCTACATTCTTCACAGCCGAGCGTTTAATGCGCGTTTCCTGAGCAGAAGTGCGAACCGGTCAGACAGACACGTTCGGTTCCACGACGAGAGGTATTCTGGCGAATTCGTCACGGATCAGAAATTTCCTTCTCGCGAGGTCTGGCAATCAGCCATGCACTTCGATTAGTCTTGTAGGGTGCGCTCGACTTTCGATGCGTCGTTCACATTTTTGAAGATCTCATTGAGCTGAGTAGATCATTAATGACACTCTCTTAATGTTTTAAAGTCATAGCAGGGAGGCGTTTGTGTCACTGGCACAATTTCTTGAAAGTCGGTTTCGTGGAGACATTCGTTTTCGAGGTCAGGCGTATATTCAAGCCGAACGCGTTTCAATCGCTCGTGTGGCACCCGAAGACCTGCATGGGATTGTTCGGGATGGCGTAGAATATAACACGCATCTGAGTATCCAGGAAAATGAACTACGGATGTTCTGCTCCTGCGTCGGCGATGCACAATCGAAAGAACCTGCCTGCAAGCACCTTTGGGCAACAATTCTTACCGTCGACGAGGGAGATTACCTGACGGGAGTTCCCCGCGCAGGGAGCATTCCACCTTTCGCAGCGGACACGACTTATACACCCTCTCATCTTCTGGAAGAAATCGAAGATGACTTCGATGGTCGGGACATCTTCAGGATCGCTGCTGCTGATGAAGCCAAAGCACCTTCGGGTGCGACAAAGACGACTACGCGGCAACTGCGAGACTGGGAAACGAAATTACAGGCGTTGCGGTCTGAAATGCCTGGCACAACGCGCGGAGGTGCTGCTGCGGAATCGCGCGAACGAGAAATTTTCTTCGAAATCGATATTGCCGAAAGTCAGAAGGCGCAGCAGCTTGTTGTTCAAACATCTCAGCGGCAGCGACGCAGTAATGGGCAATGGGGAAAACTAAAACCACTCAAACTCCGCCCGGGTCGACTCGAAGAAATCGAACATGCTGACGATCGTCGCATCCTGGCTTTCCTTGCTGGAGGAACTCCAGAGCGAACCGGATGGATGGCGCAGCAGGCGGAGTTTCAAACATCGATTTTCCGTTACCGGGTCCCTTTCGAACTCTGCGCCCTGGTATTGCCGCTGATGTCGAAGTCCGGACGGTTGAGGTACCTCAACTCACCCGAGAAGGATTGGACCGCCCTCAGTTGTGACGATGAAGACCCATGGAAATTGTGTCTAGTTCTGGAACAAGACGACGAAGAAAAATCATGGTCTCTTAAAGGAGAAGTTCGCCGGGATGGAGAAAAGAAACGTCTGGCAGACTGTAAGCTCATCCTCCCAGGAGGGCTTGTGGCAACAGAAGAGACAATCGCGCAGCTCGATGATTTCGGTGCTTATGATTGGGTTCCAACCTTGCTCGGCGAACAACAGTTAGCTGCGAAGGATGGCGAGCAACAAGATCTCGTCGACTGGTTGCTCGATATGCCAGTTCTTCCACAACTGGATCTACCCGAAGAACTGCAACTGGAAGAAGTTCATCCTGATCCGATTCCAAGGCTCACCTTCAGATCACCTCGCAAGCGAGGTTGGCGGCATGAACGAATTCAGGGGAATATCGAATTCGAATACCTGGGCACACTGGTCGCAGCGGCGAATGTTCAATGGGCGATTGTGCAGCGGGACGAGGGACGTTGCCTGCTGCG
>JAJDEL010000193.1 GCA_029259835.1 Planctomicrobium sp.
TCAGCGAATACTTCTTAGGAAGTCGTGGCTTGGGCATGTGGGCATTCGCGTTAACATTCGCTGCAACGAGTGCGTCTGGCGGAAGCTTCACCGGATTTCCAGCAAAGATTTACACGCACGGTTGGATCCTCGCATTATGGATCGCGAGCTATATGGTCTACCCACTTTGTACGATGGGGTTGCTCGGAAAACGAGTAAATCAGGTCGCTCGCAAAAGTGGGGCGATCACGATTCCGGATGTGTTAAGAGATCGCTTCAACAGCCGAACCTTCGGGCTTGTCGCGACACTGCTCATCGTCTTCTTTCTCTCGTTCAATCTGATTGCACAATTCAAGGCTGGCAGTGTGATCCTGCAAACACTCGTGCAAGATGTCGGGCCTTTCCAGTGGCTGAGTGGTTCAGTCGGCTCCTTGGTCAGTGGGTTTGAGTTCTTTTCTGAAGTTGACCCCGGCTACTTCACCTGCCTCGTTATCTTCGGAGGGTTGGTCATCGTTTACACGACTTATGGTGGATTCCACGCGGTTGTCTGGACCGACGTCATGCAGGGAATTGTGATGATCGCAGGCGTCGCGATCATGCTGCCGCTAACACTTTCACAAATAGGTGGCATGAAATCCGGCACAGAACAGATGGCAAGGATGATCCCGCCACGAATCGGAACGGCAACAATTGAATTCGACAAACCTGATGGAAATACACGCGGTCTCAGCAACATCTGGATTGCTCAAGAAGACATCGACGGAAACCGCCAACTCTTCCGTCTGAGTGGCACAATCCCTGTCCCGGCAAACGCGAAGATCGTCGCCGATATTGATGCCGTAGAAATTCGCACACCGGAAGAGATCGAAAAACTCTGGGCAAATCTCTTCGAGAATCAAGAAGAAATTTCTTGGTCCTCCGTGAACACAAACGCCGGTGAAGTCCGCCAAATTGCAATAGTAAAAGGGTTCACACATGCTGGCGAAGGTTCTCCAATCAATCTTGTTGCCCGCTTTGGAAACTTCAAAGACTATCAGTATGGTGCGGAACAGCGGGGGCATTACGTTTCCGGACCGGCACCGATGCCACCTGCCAAAGAGAGCGAAGAGGCCAAACCGAAAAAGGATGGTCCGACCGATGCTGAAGTTGCCGCCGCCGCTGGATTTCTTCCGCTCGGCATGGCGATTTCATTCTTCTTCATGTGGGCGATTTCAGGCACAGGCCAGCCACAATACATGGTCCGGTTGATGGCCTTCAAAGACTCCAAAACACTGCGAAGGTCAATTATCACCGTGACGATCTACTATGGTCTGATCTACTTTCCGCTCGTAATCATCTTCTGCTATTCGCGAATACTACTACCGGGAATGGAGAACGAAGCTGATCGAATCATGCCTGCGATGGCTGTCACTTTGACAGAAAACGTCGGGCATGGCTGGCTCGCTGGTTTGCTCATCGCCGCACCGTTTGCCGCCGTGATGTCGACTGTCGACAGCTTCCTGCTGGTCATTTCGTCTGCGCTCGTCCGCGATGTCTATCAAAGAAACCTCAGTCCAAACGCGACTGAAAAAACGATCAAACGCCTCTGCTATTTGACGACCTTAGTCATCGGAACCATCGCCCTGGTCTGTGCCATCAATCCTCCGCAATACCTTCAAGACATCATCGTCTACGTCGGCAGCGGCCTTGCCTCATGCTTCCTCTTCCCAGTCGTAGCACTTCTCTTCTGGAAGCGTTCTAACGCCATCGGTTGCATGGGTGGGATGCTCGTCGGGTTTGGGGTTCACCTGGCAATGCACGCCGAAAGTTGGCGCCAAGGCGGAGAGTTCACAAACCCAATCACCCTGTTCGGCCTCTCCCCAGTCGTAGTCTCCCTGGCAGCCTCGATCATCGCCATCGCACTCATCACACCGATCACTCCGAAGCCATCAGAAGAGTTGGTGAAGAAGTATTTCGAAGTGGAGTAACGAGAGAATCGAAACGAAGTGATTCGGGGGTGCTCCTTAAAGCATTGAGTCCAATGGAGCTTTCGCTTCAACCCTAAGAGTGACCTCGATCAGCCTCGGCCAAGATTTCTTCCTGGCTGGATGCCTTTGCGCGAAAATAAATCGCACGAAGCCTCAAAGAGAAGGAAAACATTTTCATCCGCGGATATTCACTGATTGGCGCGGATGAAAGGAAAGAATGCCCTTCTTCACTCAATTTCATCCGTGCTTCATCCGTGAAAATCTGTGGCTCTTTCTACCATTCAAATCCATAGCTCAAGCAAAGAAAACACTCTCAGCGGTCTTATAGAGAATCCAGTCTTTGTCGGCTTCGCTGAGGAAGTCGATTCGATCCTGAATCAAGGCAATCGAGTCGCCGTAGGTGTTCGGTCCGGTCAATTGATACGGGCAGTCGCTCGCCCACATGAGCCGCTCAGGACCGTAGGCTTCGTAGAGTTCTTTGATCATCGGGATCAATTCATCATGTGGCGGCTTTTTGTTTCCGAGTGCGTAGTACGCAGAGACTTTCACGTGAGCTTTTGAGTGCTTCGCAAGCTTGAGCAAGTGATCCAGATCTTTGCGGTGAATCATTCCATCGATTCCGATGCGGGCAAAATGGTCGATGACAACTGTTGTGTCAGGGTACTTCTGGCACATGAAGTCGACTTCCGAGAGATCTTTCGGGTTGATGAGCGGGCAGAGCGCAACTCCGATCTCGGCTCCGCGCTTCCACATTGCATTCATTCCTTCGCTCTCACGCCACGGAGCTTTGCCGCCATCACTAGGAACGATTCGCAGGCCACGAGTTCCCAGTTTTCGGAGCCGGTTCATCTTGCGGACCGGGTTCTTCCCACTCGCCCTGACTCGGGCGACACCAGAGTATTTCTTCGGCTCCTTCTGGATCGTGTCGCTGATGTAAGAATTGTCAAACGCATGAAAGATATTGTGCTGAATCAAGACAACTTTCGTGACGCCATGCGGAGCCGCAATTGCCATCAATTCTGTCGGTGTAAAAGAACGCGGTTCCAGGTCTGCAACTGTCTGCCCTTTTTGCAGCGGATAATTCTCCACATCAGTCGTCCAGATGTGAGAGTGAGCATCAATGATGTCCCGCTTCTTTTCTTTTTCGGCACCAACCAACTGCGATACTCCCGTTAGAGAAACTGCGACTGCACTCGACTGCAAAAATTTCCGCCTGGTCAACGATTCGCCGATTTCCGGCAGAGTGGGACGGTCAAGCATTGTGAATCTCCTAGGCGACAACAGAATTTGAAAGGTGAATCATAAGCAAGCTGAACCCGTTTCCTCAACACACAACAGATACTCCCCTTGACATCGTTTACAAGTGTAGTTAATTACATCCGTAATCGATAATCAAAGGAGTGAACTCTCATGACGGAAATCGCAATTTCCGACGCCGAGTGGCAGGTCATCAATGTGATCTGGGATGGTCAACCAATGACCTCGCAAGAGATTGTTGCCGAGCTATCAGCAACGACCAATTGGGCACCGGCGACGGTCAAAACAATGCTGCACCGGCTCACGAAAAAGGAAGTCCTGACGTTTGATCAGCAGGGCAATCGGTATGTTTACCGTGCTCGCGTTCGGCGGTCGGACTGCGTGCGACGGGAATGTCGCTCATTCGTGCGGAAAGTCTTTAGCGGGGAAACATCTTCGCTGTTAGCTCACTTTCTGAAATCTTCAAAACTAACTGCGGAAGAAATTCAAGACCTTCGCAACATCCTTGATGAGCAGGAGGCTCAATCATGAACGGATTCCTGAACAGTCTGTCGTATACTTACGATCTCTCTTTGTACTTCCTCGAGTATGCAATCATCGCAGGCATGGCAGCCAGCCTGATGGTGGTGATTGTGCTCGCACTCAATCTTCTCTTTCGAAGATGGCTGACCGCCGGGCAAATGTCGTTGCTATGGGGACTTGTGCTGCTGCGGCTTGCCATTCCGTTTGCACCGGGTAGCGATTTGAGTTTGCAGAGTGCCTACATTTCTATCACTCAACCAGAAACAATGAATGTGGTAGCTTCATATAGTGCACAGCCCTGGCCACCGGTCGATGCCTATCATGCCGGTGACGTACCACAACATGGAATCGCAACACCTTACCAGTCGAGTTCCCATTCATCTGGAACGACTTGGAGCGATGTGCTTGAAGTCGCGATCCCTTTCGTTTGGCTTGCTGGATTTGTCAGCATTCTCTGCTGGACGTTGCTTTCGCACTTTCGATTTGCTCGCAAGGTAAAAACTGTTCCGAAGTGTCAGGACTCGCGAATTCTTGGCTTGTGGGCTGAAGCATGTCGGCAAGCCGGGTTTGTTCGTGAGATTCCAATCGTTGTTCTTGATCATGTTCACCAACCGGCGGTCATGGGAGTCTTTCGCCCGCAGCTTCTCCTCCCTTGTGAAACACTCTCGTCAACCGACAGCCAACTGAAGATGGTCATGCTGCACGAAGCGGCACACCTGAAATGTTGGGATCTCGCCATCAACTGGGGGATGCTGTTTGTGCGTGCTGTTCAATGGTGGAATCCGATATACTGGATTGCAGCCACGCGTTACGTCAATCTCAGAGAGCAATCTCGCGACGCCATGGTACTGCGTTGGCTGGACGAACCATCTGAACGAGAATACTCGAACCTCTTGTTGATGTTAGCAGAGCAAAAAAACGTGAAAAGTTGGCGAGTTGTTCTGCCAGCATCCATGCTCGGGTTTATGCCATCGTTCTTTCGCAAGCGAGCCGTTGCGAATCGGCTCAAAGCTGTGAAGACTGCAAGGAAATCGCAGTACGGGCTTCAATATGGTTTTCTCTCGTGCGTCGTCGCGTTCATCGCCTTTGCTGGTTTGACCGATGCCAAAACCCCGGAACCTGTTGATCCAGGTCTGGAATGGTTCTCACAACGAGCGATGTCGGGGCAAATTGGAGTCGTGGTTGCCGAGGACAATTCACCGTTCATCGAAAAAGAATACGAACTCACAACCGTTATCCTGAATGTCGCTGAATCGGAGCGACTCTCGAAGCAGGCAGCCTTTGAGAAAATTGAAGGCCTCCTGAGATCTCTCGTAACAGTTTCTAATTCCCAGCGCAGCGCACTTGAACAAGAGCATCACGAACGAGAAGGATTGAAACTTGATTTCCAACAGCAAGGCCGCAAAACGTCCGTCACCTTGAACGGTCCGCAAAGCCTGCATGCTCAATTAGAGCATCTGATCTTCGCATGGAAAAAGAGTGGATTGGGACAGATTGTTATTGAAGCTCGGATGATGACGTCGACGAACGACGCTGCAGCAATGGCAGGGCTTGAATGGTCCTCAATCATCATGGCTGGTGGAGATTCTTCTTTCTCGACCAGAATCAAACAAATTCAGAATGGAGATGATCAGCCGGCCGTTTCAGTCTCTTCTTTCATCGAGGAAAGCGCACCGTTCATGACGCAAGTTCTTACGGATGCTGCGGTTCGTAAACTCATCCAAACCGCCCAGGGAGATGCGAGGTCTAACATCATGTTCGCCCCCAAAGTGACTCTCTACAACGGGCATCAGGCTGCAGTATTCTCTAGTGTGCGACATCCGTTTGTTGTTGGTGTTGAGAAAGAAAGTGATGGCAAACTGACTCCGAAGATCAACATCATCGATGAAGGCATGTCGTTGATCATGAATCCAACACTTACTGAAGATCGCCAAGCCATTCAGATGCAAGCTCAACTTGAGCTGAGCGAAGTGACAGATGTCTCGACGTTCACTTACGAGCTCGAGGGTGAGGATGTGACAGTGCAATTGCCAACCGTCCGACGGCACAAATTTCAAGCCGGTGCGAAACTTGACGATGGAAAAACACTCGTCATCGCCTGCCCTCCGACGAACGGACGTAAAGAGTTTTTCTACCTGCTACTGACTCCGCGTGTGGTCACCGAATGAAGAACGGATGGAAGAATCTGAAAGGTGGACACAGCCAGCAGGATCTATTCATCACGACTGTGTGACCCAGTAACATCGGATGCGAGATTATCCCGGATGCCACAGTCACTGCAACGAAATCTCGCCACCACTTAACCCCGGATGATCCATCCGGGGTTGAACGTTGCCTAGAAATCGTTCGCACAAGAGTCTTCTAAAATTCAACAAATACGATTACTTCGAACACGAATCATTCATGGGTCGCCAAACGTTGCTTGACCCGCCGGTCAGTGACCGGGGGCCAAATGGTGTTATTAAAGGTCAGGCTAGTTCAGCCGAGGCTAAGGACAATCTTTCAACTTACAGCACACCCTTCGACGATGGCACACCCTGTTGGCGTGGATCAATCGTGATTGCCGTTCTCAGGGCGCGGGCGGTTGCCTTAAAAAAACCTTCAGCGATGTGGTGACTGTTCTTGCCGTGGTGCAGCACGAGGTGCAGGTTCATCAAGGCATTGGCAGCGAACGCTTGCCAGAAGACTTCGACGAGTTCCGTATCGAACGTTCCGATCTTCTCGGTCGGGATTTCGTACGCATCGACGAACCAGAACCGACCACTTAAATCAAGTGCGGACGTCACGAGCGTTTCCTCCATCGGCAAAGTCATCGAACCGTAGCGTGTAATCCCTTGCTTGTCGCCAACCGCTTCGCGAATCGCTTGGCCAAGGCAAATGCCGGTGTCTTCAACAGTGTGGTGATCGTCGACATCAGTATCGCCAACCGTTTTCACAGTGAGGTCAAACTGCCCATGCTTCGTGAACAATTCCAGCATGTGGTTGAAGAATCCAACGCCGGTGTCGATGCTCGCTTTCCCCGTGCCATCGAGGTTGAGCGTTAACTCAATGTCGGTTTCGTTCGTCTTCCGCTTGATTGTCGACGCTCTCGGCTGGCTCATTTTTCGGTACTCATACGTTTCGATTTATCGCTTCGCCAACACTACTAAACAAACAGCACGAAGTCGATGAGCGATTCGCAAACTCCAAGAGTCCGCATCTCTTCGCGTTCGGCTCGTTCCGGTTTTTCAGATTAAATAAGGATATTGGTCTTGCACAGCTCCTACTCTGGTAGTAGACTGACTCTTACCTGAGTAGTAGTCGCTGCAAATGCGACGGATAATCCAAAGGAGGGAGGCACATGGCAAAGACTCATTTAGCAGAATTGCAACTCGCAATCATGCAGGTTCTCTGGGAAAAGGAGTACGCGACCGTCGCTGAGGTTCGTGAAGCACTTGAGCCAGAACGACAGCTCGCCCATACGACCGTCGGCACCATGCTCTCCAAAATGGAAGCAAGCGGTTACGTCGCTCACCGCTCAGAAGGGCGGGTGAATGTTTATCACTCGCTCCTGGTGCAGGAACAGGTGAGTCGTTCAATGGTGACCGACCTTGCCGAGCGTCTCTTTCACGGAGACGTTGCGGATTTAATGTGCCACTTACTGGATGGCTGCGAGGTCACCTCAGAGGAATTGGCTCGGCTCACACAGTTGATACAGGATAAAGAACGGGAGATGCGACATGATCAATGAGCCAAACATCACTGACTCAGTCGCACGTGGACTTTGCTTGTTCATCGCAAACTATTTCATGCTGTCGACACTTCTCATCGTGCCCGTTGCGATCGTGTGCAAGTTTGGGTGGATCAAAAGCTTTGCGATGCGAGACCAACTCTGGAAGTTCGCGATAGTGGCCCCGTTTCTGTTGATTGGAATTCAGTCAACTTTGCATCGATCAGGGACGACATGGAATGTCGCAATGTTTTTTGAAGAGGTAGCCGAAGCGACCACCACTTCAACATTGGAATTGACTGAATTTGAAGGATCAGATTCGCTGCTCCCGGAAGAACTCGTCTCAGTTGAATCCATTGAGCAAGCGATTGGCGAGACGATAAGAGAGGAAAGTTTTTCTGGAACTGAAGAGGCCGATGAGTTCAACGTTTTTAACGAAGAACAGTTCCCTTTTCCACACACGCCTGTTACCGATCTTCCAGGCACGATTGATCACCAGAATACCTCCTCT
>JAJDEL010000194.1 GCA_029259835.1 Planctomicrobium sp.
TCCTCTTCCAGCCGATTACCTCTTGATGGTCGCGATGGATTTCGGCGTTGACTTCAGCACTTTTATACCGAGTGAGGAGTTGCTCAAAGAATATGACGAGAAGACGTTGCGATCGCTGCCGGCTTACAAGGCGGCCGAAGAAGCGTTCCCCGATGTTGAGTTCTCCAAAACTGCTGAAGACGCGTTGCTGTACTATCTCATCGACGCCTGGGAGCCGGGAGAGTTCCCGCCTGGTTGGTGGCCGGAAGGCGTGAAACGATGACTAAGCTGAGCCAGCGAGAGTTGCGTAATCGCATGATCCGGCGTCTTCGAAAGATGCGACGCGACCTGAAACAAACCATTATCGATATGAATTGGTGGAACAACAACCGGCTCGATGCACAACCGTTTGATCTTGGTTTCGAAATCGCGACTCTTCAATGCGTTGAAAAGCAACTCGAAGCGTGGGCGGTCAACGACCTTGATGAGATGAACCGCTGGAGTGCCAAAATGACTGAGATTGCACGGCACGCGGAGACTCACTGAGAAAGGATCGAGGCATGAACACAGTAATGGATGAACCGCAAACGCTGGATGATTGGCAGGATGTTGCTGATCTTTCGACGACGTATTTGGCACTCGAATCGGCCCGTCAGTACGGACTCATCGAAGGTGGTCCGGAGGTGAATGTGGAACGCTGCGAAGAGCTCCTGGCCGGGGCCGCGGCACTGGGGATAGAACCGCGGGACGATGCAATCGAAAGATGCTTGAGCTTGATCTATGCGGGCGCAGGAATTGAATCATGACTGCTGACGAACGTATAGAATGCTTAGAGCTTCATGGCTTTGCGGTGTCGCGTCGGGCGTTTCCTGGCATTGATGGAACACCGCTGAACTACGCTCTGGAGCTGCAGTTGGATGGGACTCGAGGGAATCACAACAACTCAGCAATGCAGGGCCGGCAGTACTCGATCGACCTGGAGAGCGGGGTCTGGAATCGTTGGGGAACGGATGACCGTCGCGAGTTCAACGTTGGTCCCTGGAATGAACTCGCCGCAGATATTGAGACGGATCCGGTCGCTTGTGAAACGAACGTGGACGATGCTGAGACGAAACCTGCTCAAATGGTCCAGCAAGAGACAGGCACGCGAGCTGCTCAGCCAGCAGCGACGGACGACCCCTGGCTCTCGCATGAGTTCATCGTCCGTTGCCTCGAGGCCGGGTTTGTCATCGATTACGAAACCGAGAATCGAGTTGGTCGCGACGATCTCTTCGGCAACCGTTGGGCGATCTTCAAAGGAGAGAGATACCTGCTCTTCCCAGCCACATGCAATGTCGTTGATCGAAAGCTTGGCAAGCGAGAACTGAGCGAGTTTGTGAACGGGCAGAAGACATCCTGTCAGGCAGCGGAAGTTCTGGCAAAGTCACCCGTCTTCCTCAAAACCCCCCAGCTTGAATATACTGGCAACACGAAGCAGGTGGGGTTGTTTTAATATTAAGCCTCTAACAGCCGTTAAACTCGTCACAGATGGACATGATACAAATGAATATTTAGCGAGTCACGAAGGTTTTGGCACGAACTCTTCTATCTGTCCGATACTTCCAGGAAAAGGTTCAATCCAAAGGGCTGGAAGTTACCATGAGTTCAAACTCTGTTGAATATAATAGACTGATCACAAGGATCAGGGGCCAGAAAACTGGGGGCAGTTATTCTCCATACATCGATTTCATTAAGTTTCCGAATTATCGAAATTTCGAACCCGATCTTTGTGTGAATTTCGATTTCCCATTGACTGTGGTCGTCGGTCAGAACGGAACGGGGAAATCATCTCTTTTACAAGCTTTGTCGGGTGCTCCCGTAAATTTAAGTCCAGGTAATTGGTGGTTTGGTACAGCACTGGACCCGATTGATGACGTCGATATTGATACTTCTAAAAGAAAGAGATTAAAACCCGAAGACAAGGCCTCTCTCTGGTATCAATATCAAAATGGGAATGAAACCTTCCAAGCGGTAAAAATGAGAATACGCCGTGAAGGTAACCCCGATTATTGGGAACCTAGTCGACCAATTTTATCCTTTGGGATGAATAAGATTGCAGGCAAAAAACGCAATCCCGGTATTCCGATGGATGCAGTATACATCAATTTTAAAACGCTCTTGAGCGCATTTGATCGATGTTTTTACATCCCCTCTGAACGACTTATCAAGAGAGTTGAAAATTCTTCGGGTTGGGTGAAATTGCTGTCAAATCTGAAGCCAAACCGACGCCGAGCCGCAAAAATCCAAGACTATTTGCGATCCCGCGCAGTGAAACTTAGAAGAGTCTTAGTTGAAGGAAAGGATGGTCACCATCGGGGACATAAGATGCACGAGAAGCGAATAACGTTCTCGGATGGAGAGATTAAAGACATCAGCGAAATCGTCGGGCGCCACTACATTTCAGGGTATGCAGTTCGTCACAAATTTTATGATGAGTGGGGAACATCAGTCTTGTTCCAAACCAAAAAACGGTCGTATTCCGAAGCATTTGCAGGGAGTGGTGAATCGGCGGTAGCTAGGCTCGTCCACGAGATTCACAATTCAAAAACTGGCCGCTTAATTCTTTTGGATGAACCTGAAACTTCTCTCCACCCAGGAGCTCAAGAGAGGCTCCTTTTGTACCTTCTACGGAACGTGTCAGAAAAAAAATTACAGGTCGTAGTTGCGACTCACTCGCCGGCCTTCGTGAGGAGGTTGCCCCGAGAAGCAATCAGAGTATTTTCTCTGAACACAGATGATCGAGT
>JAJDEL010000195.1 GCA_029259835.1 Planctomicrobium sp.
GCAACGATTTCATTTGTCGTCCACTTCTCACCATCGGATTGACGTTCGTTGACTCTCCTTTGCCAGGCGTACCCACGCGACGGACTGGAGAGGATTTCATGTCCTTCGATTGCGAACACGTGTCGACCGTCAGTCGTGATGCTTCTGGAAATGCCGTCGCGGAGCAATAGGCTAGCGATGGGATGGTGTTCTGGAACGCGTCCGCGATAACTCATCGTCAATCGATTTTCTTCATCAGGGTCTGCCAATTGAGTCTCAATGCTGGCTGAAGAATGAATCTCCCAGACGAGATCACCTGTCCGACAATTTCGAACTTCCAATCCGCGAAGAGTGCGGTAAGCGATACGATTCTTCAGCAGGACTGCCTGGCAGGTTGGATCAATCGCTCGACCTGCCTCGCGAAGATCGCTGTAGAGTTTTTTGATTTGATCTTCAACGAGAAATCGGTCGATCGTCGATTGCGTCCAGAGTGGTACAAATTGCGGAGCGACATCAAACGCAACTTGATACGAAGGGCTGATTGATGGCACTGATGCTCCACTCAAGTCAAAATTATTCGATGTGCTTTCGAGTTGAAGTTCCGGGCCAAATTTCCCCTTCAGTGAAAACTCCGTCGAGATCTGTTTCACTGCGGTAAAGTCTCCCGCTTCAGCTGCCGTCCTCGCGCCGAGGAACGCATAACGCTGCCTCTTTGTCTGCGATTCAGCCGTTCGTGCCAATTTTGTGTATAAGCGGAAAGCAGAATGCAAATGCCCTGAATCTCGAAGGTTGAGAGCAGATTGAGATGCCGCGATTTGACCAGAAAGAGTCTCTAGATAAACATGAGCGATTCGATTGAGTTGATCGTCGTCTTGCGTGTTGAGTGCCTCTGTAAGTTTGCGCGTCGCGACAGAATCAAAACGGTTCAACAAGTTTCTCTTGGCCTCCTCCGGAAGACTCGTCAACAGTCTCTCGACTTCAACATGCAGTGAAACCAATTCTCGCTCTTGATTCCAGAGGAAGGAATCCGATTCCGATTCGATCAGAAATTGAAGAATCGTCACAGCATCGTGCCAGCGTTTTTGCTCTAAAAACGATTTCGCTTGTTCAAGCCGTCTGACCAAATCCTGATTTTGAGGTGGGCGGGCATCGAGTTGATCTCGACCTTGTTTCGCGCGTTCAAGTTCATCGGCACCTTCACGAACACCCTTGTTCAGATCGCGGAAAAATTTTCCAATGGGGTTTTGCCCCTCTTTCTTGTCAGCATCCTGCGCAAAAAGCAAGGCATTCGCACAAACGAAGGCAATAAGGAGAACGCCGCATCTGAAGTATCTATCGAGGTTTGACATTGTTTTTTGAATACCGTTGAAACCATTTCACAGTCGAAAAGAGACCGTCCCTACATTGTCACCCATCAAGGCGTTTGAGCATAGAGTGAATCTCTATAAATGGTGGGTTGCAACCAAGTAGGGTCCGCTTTGCGGACCGGAATCGACGATCCGTTCAATGGTCCGCAGAGCGGACCCTACATTATTTGTCACTCACCCTGACCGTCTCCAAAAACTGGTTCTCATCAATCACTTCGACTCCAAGTTCCTTCGCCTTAGTCAGCTTGCTGCCCGCTTTTTCACCGGCAATGAGATAGTTTGTGTTCTTCGAGATGCTGCTAGAAACCTTGCCACCATGCTGGAGGATCATTTCCTTGATCTCGTCACGTGTGTGATGCTTGAGAGTTCCGGTGATCACAAATTTGAGATTGGACAAAAGCGATTCTGTCGCTTCAGTTTCATCTTCTGTCGGCTCAGGGAGAGGAGTTCCGAAGTTGAGACCACTCTCTCGAAATTCTGTGATCATATTTTTCCCGAACTCTGAACGAAAAAAATTGTAGACAGATTTCGCCGTAATCGGTCCGATTTCGTCAACATTCGCAAGAGCCTCTTCAGTCTGCTCGGCAATCAAGTCCATTGTCCCAAACTTCTTTTCAAGAAGTCGCGAATTCGTTCTGCCGACAAAGCGAATATTCAAAGCCGTCAACAATCGCCACAGTGGTCGCGATTTCGATGCTTCGATTCCTTTCAGTAATTTGTCGACCGACTTCTCTCCCTTTCGATCCAGGTTCAGCAACTCCTCTCGATGGTCTTTCAAATGGTAAATTTCGGAAAAACTGCTGAGCAGATTCGCGTCGATGAGTTGTTCAATGACCTTGATGCCCATGCCGTCAATGTCCATCGCTGATCGCGATGCAAAATATCGTAATCCTTCGCGCAGCTGAGCCGGACACGTCTGATTCAAACAGCGAATGTAGACACCACCTTCATCTTGTGCGACATCTACCCCACACTCCGGACAGCTCGTCGGAAATGGAAATGCTTCTTCACTCCCGTCTCGTAGATGTTTTTCAACTCGAACAACATGCGGAATGATTTTCCCAGCCTTCTCGACGACAACTTGATCTCCAATCATGACCCCTAAACGTTCAATTTCATCACGATTGTGAAGGCTCGAACGAGAGACTGTCGTCCCAGCAATATCCACAGGCGTGAGATGAGCAACCGGCGTCAACGTTCCAGTTTTACCGACCTGAATTTCAATCGCTTCAATTTTCGAGATCGCTTCATAGCGTTCCCATTTATAGGCAATCAGCCAGCGCGGGCTTTTTGAAGTATTCCCCAATTCGTCTCGCAATGAAAACTGATTAATTTTGATCACGAGACCATCCACCTCAAAATTGAGTGAGTGGATATTCTCCATCAATTCATGGCAAAGCTGCAGCGCTGGCTCGATTCCTTTTCGAGATTCAACATGCGGAGTAGGGGGAATTCCCCAAACCTTCAATCTGTCCAGGTATTCAACGTGCGTGTTGATGTTCGTCCCTTCATGGGCACCTATTCCATGTGCCAGGAATCGAATCTTTCGCGCCGCGCAGAGCTTCGGGTCAAGCAGTTTGAGTGCTCCGGATGTCGTGTTCCGAGTGTTCTTGAACGCCTCCAGACCTTTGGAAGCCTGATCTCCGTTCAACTGAGCGAAATCCGAATTGGAAATGTAAGCCTCCCCGCGGACTTCCAGAAGTTCAGGTGGGTTCTCACATTCAAGCCGCAAAGGAACGCCTCCAACTGTCCTGGCGTTGTGGGTAATGTCATCACCATTACGACCATCTCCGCGCGTGAGTCCCTGAACCAGGGTTCCGTTCTCGTAAATCAAAGCCAAGGCAACGCCATCGATTTTATACTCAACCGTATACTCCAACTCATCAATCTCTGCCAATTTCCGCAATCGTTGATCAAATTCCAGAACGGATTCTTCGTTGTAGACATTGTCGATTGAGAGCATCGGCAATCTATGCTGGACGGTCTTGAACCCCTCAATTGGTTCACCCCCAACCTTGTGGGTCGGGCTGTCTGGAACGTCGAGGTGAGGATGGTCTTTCTCCAACCGCTCCAAGCGTTTAAGAAGATTATCAAACTCCAGATCGCTGATTACCGGAGCCGATTCCACGTAGTACAGCCGATTGTGTCGCCGGAGGTCTTTCCTCAATAAATCGACTTCTTCTTCGACAGATCGGGGCATTGTGAGAACTCGTATTTCCGGGATGTTCAGTCGACGATATATTACGCGCGACCATGAAGTAGGCCACCTGTACAGCTTAGCAATTTAACGAATTGCTCTGCCAGCAGCGTGAGTCCTGGAACATCAATTCAGTATTTTATTTTCTCACCGACACGAGGCGCAAGGATGCGAATCATCGCCGTCATGAATCAAAAAGGTGGTGTTGGCAAAACAACCACAAGTGTGAATCTGGCTGCCGGTCTGGCTCAACTTGGTCGCCGCGTTTGCGTCGTTGATCTCGATCCGCAGGCGCATTCGTCCATTCATCTTGGTGTCGAAGTCCAAGGTGGGACCGATTCGATCTATCAAGTTTTTGCCGGAGCGAAAACATTTCCGGATGTGACTCAAATGGTCGCCCAGAATCTTTGGCTGGCCCCAGCCGACATTGACCTGGCAGCAACGGAACTGGAACTGGTCGATGCACCCGGTCGAGAGTACATCCTCAAGCAAGCCCTCAATCAGGCCGAAGTCGCAAAAAAATTCGACTATTTAGTGATGGATTGCCCGCCATCACTGGGAGTCTTGACGATCAATGCTCTCTCCGCTGCGAATGAAGTTTTCATTCCGCTTCAGCCGCATTTCTTTGCCCTACAAGGACTTTCCAAACTTTTCGAAACAACAGCGCTTGTCACGAGAAGACTGAATCGGGAACTGCGCGTCTCTGGAATCGTCTTGTGTCTCTACGATACCGGCACACGCCTCGCTGGAGATGTGACCGACGATTTAATGTTGTTTCTTGAACAGAGTGACCCTCAGGCACCGTGGGCGAATGCGAAAGTTTTCAATACGAAAATTCGCCGCAACATCAAACTTGCGGAAGCGCCCAGCCACGGGCATTCCATCTTTCAATACGCTCCTTCTTCAGCCGGTGCGCAGGACTACCAAAATCTCGTCTTGGAAGTTGTCGCCGCTGAACAAGAAGCAGAACAGGATGATCGACTGGCCGCGTAAAGGAGATGACATTGTTTAGCACTGATCGTCAAACTCCTCGCGTTAAAACAATCCTTCACCAAAGTGATCATCACCGTGATGAATGGCAGAGACTGTTTCACGCGTGGAGTGAGGCGCGTGCTGGGATTGTGGTTGGTCGATGCGAACACGATCAGCAGATTCTGACTGAGAGTGAACCTGTCCATTCAGGTTTCCACCGTAATTGGCATGGCTGTCATTTTCTCCGTAGTCTTCGTACCGACATTCGTAGTCGTGCTGCTCGGCGAGAGTCAATTCTTTTTCATACGCAACAAGTACGGTCTCTTGAATCAAATCCCGGCAGGTCGAATTGATCGGATGAGCGATATCCGTATAGAGTTTCGCCTTACCGTTTGGTTGTTTGTAAGAGCGGTCGTCATCGAGAGCGGTTCCACAGTGATTGCAATATGCAGCGCGTAACGGATTCTTATAGGTGCAACTTTGGCAACGATCCATCAATTTGCGGCTGGGCATGGCAACAAACGGTCCTGTGCCACCACGAATGATTTTGAGATCCCGGACGACAAACGCATGGTCGAATGTAATCGAACAAAACCCTAGCAATCTCTCCTCTTGATCAGAAAACATCAGTTTGATACGAACTTCGGTGATGTCCATTTCGACCTCTCATTGGTCTAGGGCCTGGTGGCTATGGGCAAGGGAAAACCATTTCGCCTTGATCTCAATCCGCTCATCTAAACACCCGATCTCATGACCCAAACTTGCTGTTTTTTTTGGCTTCTTAATTTCGCCGCAATCCTGTTTGCGTGCCTCCATGGACGACATAGCCCAACTCACGCCGACCCTCTTCCGGTCATACCTGTGGCGATGACATGATTACGCGCAATGAGATTGAATGTATTCTCAATCTCGTCGTTCATCTCCCTCGCAGGCTGCTGCAAATCGTTGGAGATAGACTCTGCAATGTGTTGCAATTGTCCACCTCGAATTGCTTCTGCAAGGGTCATCAATTCTTCTGAACGGTGTTGATTGGGACTGTGTTGATCGAGTGTCGCCCAGTGTTTGAAAACATCGGCTGTCGAGAGTCCGCAATCCGGTTTGACAACAACTAAGTTAAGTGGTCGATTCAATGGAACGGATGAAATGCGTTCGCCGCGACCTGTGCAGACTGCGGTAGGTTTCGAGTCGATGAAAAAATTCAAATCGCTGCCCAACTCTGCTGCGAGTTCGTGTAGTTGATTATTCGGAAGATTGAGATCCCAGAGTTGGTTCAGGCAAACGAGCGTTGCTGCCGCATCGCTTGACCCGCCACCCATGCCTGCTTCGCAGGGAATCCGCTTGGTGAGATGAATGCTCGCGCCGAGCTCTGATTGCGAAGTTTCCAGGAGCAACTTAGCGGCTCGAACAACGAGATTCCTTGAATCGACAGGAACGTCGGAGGCGGACGGAGTCAAAGCCGTGATTGAAAGGTCGATTTCAGAGGAAGCTTGTGATTCAAAGCGAATGGTGTCGTAAACCCGTACCGAAACCATGAGCGAATGAAGTTCGTGAAAACCATCGCTACGCTGACCGAGAACTTTCAAAGAAAGATTCAGCTTCGCCGGTGTTTCGACAACCAACGATGAACCATGTCGTGATATCCTCATCGACGGCACACTTCAAATAAATTGTGAGAAATGAAATGGGGCGAACTTTGATCAGTTCACCATGAATTGATACCTGTGATGTTAGAAACGCCTGATGTGGTGTCAATATCGAAAGCGAAATTGCGAAGAAAACGTTGTCGAACAAAAATGTGCTGACATCGCAAAGCGA
>JAJDEL010000196.1 GCA_029259835.1 Planctomicrobium sp.
CAATAGAAGTCGGTGCGCGTCTCGTGACCATGATGAATCCTAGCCGAGGAAAAACACTCGCAGATCGAATTACGGCACTGCGCAAGGAGTTTTCCAAGGAGCGTGGACTGTGGATTCCGCCGATCCGCGTCCGTAGTCAGATTCAAATGGATGCGAACCGCTATCGAATCTCAATCGCAGGTCGCGTTGTCGCCACGGGAGAACTACAAACGGAAAAAGTCCTCGCGATATTACCAGACAAACCAACGATCAAACTCCCGGGTGAAAACACCGTCGAACCAGCTTTTCAACTCCCAGCGAAATGGATCGATCCTTCACTGAGTCAACAAGCCGAGACACACCGTTTCACGGTCGTTGATCCGGCGAGTGTCCTGATCACTCATTTGGGAGAAGTGTTAAAAATTCATGGTCACGAACTATTGACCCGTGAAATCCTTAAGGAACTACTAGACCGCGTGAGAGATTTCGCGCCGACAATTGTTGATGAATTACGGTCAGAGTCCGTTCGCATGGCAGTGCTGCATCAGGTTTTGCAACAGCTTGCGGAAGATGCTGTGCCACTTTCTGATCTAGTTTTGGTCCTCGAATCAGTTTCCAATTTCAGTAGTCAATTCAAAACAGCAGACGAACTGACCGACGCCGTTCGCACCGATCTCGGACGACTCATCTGTGAGAAGTACTGTTCAACGGCAGGCGAACTGCGAGTCATTGCTTTCGAGCCACGACTAGAAGCCCGGCTGAGAGAACAGGTCCGCGACCAACAACTTGCGCTCGGACCAGAGTCATTGAATGCGATGGTAGAAATTATTCAGGCAGCCTGGAAGAACGCACAGCGCGCCGACAAACCGTTGGCTCTACTTGTCGACCGAACTTTGCGGCGAACTTTGCGGCGGCTGTTCCGCCGCTCCGCACCACAACTGGGGGTCATTGCATATCAGGAAGTCCCGGGTGAAATCGGGATCGAACCAGTGGAAATCATCGGATTCGAACAAATCTTCCTCGACTCCATACAAGCGGATCTTTCAGGAAACAGTGGCGGTGTGACGATCCCGCAAGCAGCGTAATTGCCGTAGATAATTCAATTCAAAGAGAGGATGAGCGGGGAGAACAATGAGAACAGGGAATCAGACTAAGTCACCAATGGGGTTGGCGTTGGGGTTATTGACAGCATGTGCAATGACGTTGATCGGCATCTGTTCACGAAACGAACCCGAGACAGTTCTCTTCCGCGCGATTATCGGAGGAATTGTTGTCGCCGTGGTTGCGAGAAGCGTCATCAACATCGTCTCGTCAATTTTAATCGAGGATGACAGTTTTTAGAAGATGAAAGCAAAATTTGAAATTATGAACACGACCGATTTAGCATCACACTTCATCGTGTGAGCCGCTGCGGCCTCCATGTCACTTCAACGTCCAATGGGGACCAACAACCAAACTAGACAGAATCGTAAGCACGGGGGGAGCGACGCATGGATGCGGGACTCAGAACATATCGAAACATCGCCGAAAAAGAGGCGCGAGAGGAATTGATTGTCTCGCACCTGTTCTTCGTCAAACACGTTTTGGGGAAGTTGCTCATTGAGTTGCCGGCAAAAGTAGATGTGGAGAATCTGGAAGCCGCAGGCATTCTCGGCTTGGTGGAATCAGCTCATCGATTTGATCCTGATCGCGGAGCCAACTTCAAAACTTTTGCATATCGTCGAATTCGGGGAGCGATTCTTGATGAACTGCGAAGGAACTGTCCGCTGCCTCAGCAAGTTCTTCAAAACTGGTCACTGATCAGAAAAGAAATTCAATCACACGAAGGACCCATCTCTCCGCAACAGATCGCACAACGCACTGAATTGAGTGTTGATGATGTCGAAAAATGTCTGGTAGCGATTCGGATGACGACACCGGAAGCATGGAGTGAAGACCTCGCTCCGATTGATTTAGCGCAAGACGAGAGAGCAGACTCAGCCATCGAAGAAGAACAAACTCAGCAACTCACAAAAGCGATCGAAAAATTACCGGAACAGATGCGTGCAGTCGTCACGTTGTATTACATCGACGATCTCACCTTAAAACAAATCGGCGAAGTGATCGGACTCTCGGAATCGCGGGTCTCACGAATTCTAACTCAGGCAGAACTTCAACTCAAAAAACTCGTTCAACAAAGTCACCCCGCCACTTAGGGACTGTCCCAAAGAATATTTTCGACATCAACCGTTTGGGCGCTAACCCAGGATCTGATTCCGGTTCACGCTCAGAACCGGGGCTAGCGCCCTGCAGCTGATACAGACGGACTCATTTACAAGGAATGCAGGCAATGACAATTCAAAGAAAAACACCCATCGTGCCGGTGGGGGAGATTCAAATTGATCCGCGAAAACTTGTCATCAGTGACCGGAAGCAATCGCCTCCTCAGATATTGATCAACCGCGAGCAGGACAGGGTTCGGACCATCGAAATCCGCTGCCCATGCGGAGAGCACGTCATTCTGGACTGCGAATATGCAGCAGATGCCTCTCCTGCAAAACAGTAAACACACACACCATCAACAGAATCAATCCAGCGGACAATCAGGAGGGGGAACAATGCTCGAACAGATGAAGAATCGAATTTCCGGTAGCATCATACTCTGGTTAATTCTCGTGACATCAGGTTGCCAAACGGCTTCACGACAACAAAAATTCGCCTGCGATTTTGTAATCGACCCTGATATCTCAGAGGCATCAATCCAGAGTCCGACTCTTGAAAAAGCGAGTCAATCAGAACCGGCGTCGCTGATGCCGTTGTTCGTTTCCATTGAACTGGGAGAGTACGAAAACGTTCCAAATCCATGCCGACCATGCACCAAAGAACCGATCGCTCAAGTTGAGTGGAGGCCAAAACGGCGACCAGTCCCCGCCGGATCAGAAAAGAAAACTCATTCTGGCTCTCAACATATTGCCTCAGTTCGAACATCAACTGCACCAGCTCCGACTCCGGCTCCGCCGCCAGAAACTGTCGCAACGGAGGCAACAGCGCCAGACAACTGTTTGCCGATGCTCACGGAATGGAAAGACCAGATCGATTCGAAGTCGCTGGCATTTGAAAGTGAGATTGTTGACCTTCGGAAAACGCTCATCTTGAATCAAAAATTGATCTTCAAGATGGAGCAGTCGTTAACGCGAGCGAACGTTAAAATCGAATCCATGACGACAGATTTGACATACTATCGAAAAGAAGTCGGACGACTGGAAACGTTGATGGAGCAACAGCATTCCGAAGACATTCTTGTTCTGGACGAACTCTCGAAGCAACTCGGAAACCTTTTAGGAACTGTCTCCAAATAGTTTCCAGACATGTGCCGTTTGGGCGCTAGCCGCGCGGTGGAAATTGACCGGATCAATGCGGAAACTTGTTACGGGATAGTTCCATCACAGTGCACACAACCGTACCTGTTTCGGGGGCGGACTGAACCTTCCTGGCAATCGGCATTGGCGAACATTTGACACGTCCACTAATATAGTGCAGTCCTGAAAATTACATTTTGAGAGTTCAGGACTAGTTCCCATTCACAAGGAACGGGACGAACAGTCATTTTTCGAGGTCGATAACAATGAGACAACCGAACCGACGAACGTTTCTCAAGGCTGCCGGTGTTTCAATTGCGTTGCCTCTGTTGGAATCGTTACCAGCAGTTGCTGCGAGGAAAAAGCACGCAGACGTCCCGAGCCGGATGGTTAGTGTCGGGAACGAATTCGGCATGTTTCCTGGAGCATTCTGGCCCAAGAGCAGCGGACGAGACTTTGAACTGACGCCACTGCTTTCTCCACTCAAAGACCACCGCGATGACCTCACGCTCTTTTCGCATCTGGATCACGGATTGAAAGGTGGTCACTTCGCCGTTCATACGTTTTTGACTGGTGTCAAATCCTCTGAAGCAAAAGGGATGCCTGAAGGTGGGATCAGTATGGACCAACGAGCGGCCGAATTTGTTGGTTCCCGAACACGTTTTCCTTCGCTCACGATTGGCTCTGAAAACGGTTTGCATGGCGGCTGCCAAATGAGCTGGACGCGGACCGGAACACGCATCCCTCCGATTGCTGGTCCCAGAGAATTGTTCCGAGGGTTGTTCGTCGACAACAATGCAGAAGCGAGAAAGCAAGCTGTGGACCGCATTCAATTGCGGGAATCGATACTGGACGCAGTCGTCGGGGATGCTCGCTCGCTGAAAAAACGCGTCAGTAAGACTGATGGCGAGAAGTTGGAAGAGTACTTTGCTTCCGTTCGCGACGTAGAACTCAAGCTCGAACTCGACAGGCATTGGCAAAAAGTTCCGAAGCCAATAACGAAATACGACGAACCAGAAAATCAAGGTCTTACGCGAGACCTGCCAGCGATCTATGACCTCATTGCTTTAGCACTGCAAACCAATTCAACACGCGTCGCAACTCTGGAAATCGGAGGCAGCTTTGCCGCCAGAGACTTAGGGATTAAAAAAGGGTATCACTCACTGTCGCACCACGGACACATTCCAGAAAGCATCAAACTGCTCGTTCAAATTGAACAGTACCAGATGGAGCAGTTCTCGCTCTTCATTGAAAAACTGAAATCGATCAAAGAACCTGGCAGCGAGGGCAGCTTGCTCGACAGTACGATGGTGTTGTTGGGATCCGGCATGGGGAATGCAAACTCCCATACAAACAATGACCTCCCGATCATTTTGCTCGGTGGCGGCTTCAAGCATGGTGAGCATAAGCAATATCCGAAAGAAAGTCGTCAACGAATTCCACTGTGCAACTTGTATTTATCGATGCTGCAACGCTTCGGGGTCGAAACAGACAGCTTTAGCACCAGCACCGGCACGCTCAGCGGACTGGAGTTGTCCTAACATACTCTCCGCGACAAAGAGGATCACATCGTAGGACAGGATTTCATCCTGTACAGACAGGTTAAAAACCTGTCATACGCAAGTTCTCAATCAGACATTCTTACCCTCGTGAACTATAATGACCTACGTTTTTTCGCTTCGACATTGGTCGTCTTTCAGATTTCTTTGGTCAGCCAGTCTTCTGCTTGTTGTGTCGATCTGTAATCGACCAGCATTGGCTCAGGATCAATCTCCGAAGTCCGCAGCCCCTAAAGATTCGGCGTTTCGAGCGACCGTTCAGCCATTTCTTGCAACGTACTGTTCTGGTTGTCATGGCCCAAAGAAACAAAAAGGTGAACGGCGATTCGACGAATTTACCGGCAGAATTGATGGCGACAACACTCTGGTTGATTATCAGGATATCCTCGATCAACTCAATCTGGGCGAGATGCCCCCACAGAAATCGAAGCAACCGAGCGCGGCGGTTCGAAAGAAGATCGTCGACTGGCTGACTCTTTCTATTTCTCAGTATCACCGGAATCGCAAACAGACCGATTCAAAAACGGTTCTGCGGCGGTTGAACTCCCGCGAATACCGGAACACAGTTCGGGACTTGCTGCATTTAAACATGACGATGTTTGATCCAACGGTGAAATTTCCACAAGATCAAACTTCCGAGCATCTTGATAATGTTGGAAGTTCTCTCGTGACATCAGGGCATTTGCTGGACCGGTATTTAACTGCCGCCGAGCGAGTCGTCGAAAAAGCGATGAAGCCGCTTCAGAAACCGGACGTGCAAACGTGGGTTTTCCGTGACGGGTTTCGGCAACAGCCGGAGATCGACCAGGTCTTTCGGAAAACCAACAAATTTGAATGGATGACGCTCTTCGATGTCGTTGGAGCAGACAAACACGAAGGCGCTTACGGTCCGATCCACGCTTTTGCTGATGGTGTTCCGTTTGACGGATATTATGAACTTCGTATCAAGGCGGAGGCAGTCAACCGGCAGCATCCATATGACCCTGCTTTCTTGGGAACCGATCCGAACGAGCCACTTCGGTTAGGGATCGTCGCCGGAAATCGTCTCGCTGGTCGCTTGCACTTGCCGCAACCAATGGAACCACTCCTGGCAGAAATCGAACTGGCGGACGAACAGAAATGGTACACCGTACGAGTCTGGCTCGATGCCGGATACACGCCGCGTTTTACCTTTCGAAATGGTTTGATGGATGCTCGCAATCTCTGGTCACAACTTTTGCGGAAGTACCCAGACCAGTTTCCAAAGAGGAAAAACAAAGGGATCGTTGAAGCACGCTTCAATGCAATTGAATATGGAAAACTACCACAGATTCGCGTTCATGAAGTCGAAATCGAAGGCCCGTATTATGACACATGGCCAACAGAAAGTCATCGCGCGATATTTGGTGATCACTGGGGAACCATTCAGAATACCGAAACGATCTCGCTTGACCAAATGCGGAATCATCTGAAAAAGTTCGCTTCGCAAGCCTACAGGCGTCCGGTTCAAGATGAAGAAGTCGAACGCATTCTTCAATTGATTTCTGTTCGCCAGAAAGCCGGGCGTTCTCCACCTGAAGCTTATGGAGATGGACTGAAGGCCATCCTTTGCTCACCTGGTTTTCTCTTTCTTGAAGAATCCTCAACGGAACAACTCTCCTCATTTGCCCTGGCGTCACGACTTTCTTATTTCTTGTGGTCGAGTCTGCCTGATCCGGAATTAATTGACCTCGCCACGCGAAACGTATTGCACAAACCAGAAATTCTCTCAGCTCAAGTCGAGCGCATGCTCGGTGACCCGAAGTCTGAGGCGTTTCTCACAGGGTTTCTAAATAGCTGGCTAACGCTGCGAGACCTCGGTTCAACACCTCCTGATCGAACTCAGTTTCGCGCCTACTACCACTACGACCTTGGATCGGCAATGCGAGAAGAGACGCGACTTTTCGCAAAGCACCTTCTCGACCAGAACATGAGCGTTGCAAATTTTCTCGATTCCGATTTTACGTTCGTCAACAATCCTCTAGCGAAGTTGTATGACATCGCGCCTCCATCTGGAAATGAATTTGAGCGAGTCAACCTCACAAATGGCACG
>JAJDEL010000197.1 GCA_029259835.1 Planctomicrobium sp.
CGGTCTTTTGATACGGCGGCGCGATGCGGTAGTCGACATGTCGGTTGTTTTTCTTCTTCGCTGTGTAGAGTGTGGGAGGCACTTTTGCGTATCGCCCTTCAAACCACGCTAGGATGCCGTAATTGAGCGAGGCAGGGATGCCATAAAAATAATCAAACCCCTTGTCCAGCGGCATGTCCTTGACGGGCTGCGTCCAGTCCCTGTTTCCTTTCGCACCAGGAAAATCCATCCCGAGATGCCACTTGCCTACCATTGCCGTGTTGTAGCCATTCTCCCTTAGCAACGATGCAAGTGTCAGGCGACCATCCTTAATGAGACAATCCGCTTCGGCTTGGAAAACGCCAGTCTTCTTCTCCGTCCGCCAGCAATAGCGCCCGGTGAGGAGACCGTACCTCGACGGTGTACAGACCGTGTCTGAGCAATGCGCATTTGAAAAGCGAATTCCTTCAGCAGCGAGCCGATCCAAATTCGGTGTCTGAAATTTCGCATCAAGATTCAGGCAACTCGCGTCACCATAACCCTGGTCATCGGTGTAGATGACAATGATGTTTGGACGATGTGCCGCCTGGACACGGACGCACGTAAGGACAAGAACGAGTAGTGTCGGCGCTGCGAGCCATCCTCTCATATATGAGCGCTTGTGGTTGGATGTCTTTTCTCTATTCATCAATATGTACCCAAGATTTGTAACGTATGAATGCAGGAGTCCGGATTGTAAACAGGCGCATCCCCGTGCCCCAAAACCGGTGCGCACAACCTAGTCGTTGACGGGTCTTCCCAGCTTTTCGATCAGACTATGGGATTCAGAACAAGACTGTTAAACAGAGTGGAATTCAGTTAATGATTTCTTCAAGTTTCTGTCGGAGTTCATCCGCTAGCTGCTTGTCGGAGTGACCGTTTTTGTGGTTGAGGTCATCGAGCGAAATGGCGAATTTGGCAACTGGCACGGCGTCTTGTTTGGCGTTCTTGAGGGCTAGTGCGTATTCTGCTTGCAAGGCGGCGAAGTTGGGGTAGAGGGCGACTGCTTGTTCGTACGCGGCAACGGCTTTTGCAGCGTGTTCTGGGTTTTGGCTCTTCTCAAACCTTCGATTCCAGATGTTTCCCAGACGGCGATAGCGACCGGCGGCGAACGGATCGAGATCGATTGCGGCTTGGATGTGTTTCACAGATTTGTCGAAGAGTCGGTCGTCGCGGTTTCCAGATTTTTCCCAAAGACTGTAGTTGAGCAGCGCGAGTTGCTGCTGAGGTTCCGGGGAGAGTGGATCGGCATCTGCGGCCCTCTGGAAAGATTGTTGTCCGATTTGAGTTTTGCCTTCGGCAATGACGAGATATTTTCCAAGATTCATTTCCGTTTGTGCCAATCGAACAGGGACCAGTCCATGAGAAACAGATCCTAGCATCGCGATTACACAGAGGCACACAATCCCGAATTGTCCCGAAAGTGGAAGAGTTTTTTCTTGCTTGGAATCGTCAGGTGAATTTTGAAGGAGTAGTGCGGCGAGCAACAAGAGCAACATCACAATCGCAGGCATTTCAATGCCGCTGGCTCCAAGAAGATGCACCAATGTCGCAACGAAGGCTGCAAAGATTGCGGTTCGAGAGAGCGATACATCGCATGAAAAGTATGAAAACAGTAGCACCACGATGGCGGCAGCGCTTGCCATGTAGAAGAGGATTGAATCGGCAGTCCCTTCAATCATATTCAAAACAATGATCACGCAAGCAAACGTCAGGCATTGGGGAATCAATAACGAACTCAATTTCAAAGGCAGTTCTTTTTCGAGTGTTTGTTGCTCATCCTGTTTTATCGAGACACCTTGCGAGAGGACACTTCCGATGAATGCGACGAGACCGATCAGAGCTAAAAAGCCACCACCCGCCCAGATCCCCAGAAATAAATTGTGTGGATCAAGGACTTCTTCACTGGCTCCCGGGAGTTTGTAGCCAAGGTAACTCTGCCGGAAGTTGCCAGGTCCAGCGCCGAGCATGAAATGCTCCCCAAGCATACGTGAAGTTGAGGTCCAGTATTCCAGTCGATATTGCAGGCTTTTGGGTGCTTCTGAGATGACTTGCGGATCGAGTCCGCCAGTGAGTGTTGTCAAGCCAATTATTAAAGTCGTTACGACAATAAATGTCGGGATGGCCCAGCGCGGCAGGCTGCTTTGTCCTTGAGAGTTTCTCCATCCAGAAACCAACATCACGAGCATTCCAACTGCCGTTCCTGCATAGGCTGTTCGAGATTTCGTGAGAAACAGGCAGAGCAGAACAATCACAGCGAACACCGCTAATCCTGCTTGGCGCCGTCGATTATTCTTTTTGAGAGAGATGGTTAACTCATAGATCACAAGCAGAAACGCGACCATTAACGGCGTTGCAAAAGTGTTTGCCAAAGCGAACCGTCCAATCGGTTCTACGCTCTCTTGAACGCGTGACAAAAACGACATGCGACCGGCTTCGTCCAGGCTGCTGAGGTCGGTTCCCAGTTCCGCCATGAGCAACTTGTATTCTTGTTGTTCAAAGACCGCGAGTGATTCATGGGCTTCCACACGATGCATGTATTGGATCAGTTTATCGAAGCGTTGAACCTGCTGCGGGAACCAAATGTAATGCTGCCAGATACCGAGAAGACTCAAACAGACCACTGCGATGACCAGGGCAGAGACGATCAGCTTTTTTGAATCTTGACGTTTGAGAATGAGCCGGCACAGAACCCAGAAAATCCCAATCGCCGCCCATTCCCACATGACATTCAGGGCGGAACGTCGGTTCCCTTCCCCGGTGAGTATGAAAAATCCAGACAGAAGATGGCCGCACACCATTGCCGCGACGGAATAGTCAATCAACGTCAGTCGATAACGAATCGGTTCTGATCGGTGTACATAGCTTCCAATCGTCAGTGCCGCGAAACCAAAACCAAGTGTTGCGAGCCAGAGAGTGTAACCTTGCTCAGTTGCTTCGGTCGGGAGGAGAAACCGGCAAAGAAACAAGACTACAAGCAGCATTGCCAGCCAATCAAGAGGCGATGGTTGTTGCTTCACTTTATTTTTTGACCGACTCACACTCTGCTCAATTGTTTTGATTCTGAAAACAGGCTTTGAGAAGTCTGACACGATCCCAGAGAAGAATCAATTGCCCCCAGTCTCAATCGGTAACGAGATCACGAATTCGGTCATTTCGTTGTGAGAATTTCCAAGAGAGATTGTGCCGCGATGTCCAGTGACAATGCGCCAGCATTTCGATAAACCGAACCCCAGGCCGCGGCCTGCTTGTCTGCCGGAGAAGAAAGGGTCGAAACAATGTTCTCGTTCCAGTTCCGTCAGTCCGCTGCCATTATCGGCAATTCGGAGGATTGCCCAGTTGCCGGTTCGAGTTTCTTTTTCATAGCAATCGATTTCGATTCGGCCTTGATCGGTAACGGCATGCAAAGAATTCTTGAGTAGCTCGGAAAGAACGACACAGAGTTGTGTCTCATCTCCCGAAATCATGATGTTCGGCTTTCGGTTCCCGTAGAATGAAATTTTTCGATCACGGAATTCTTCGGCGTATTGATGGACGACTGACTCGACGAGTTCAGTCAATTTGAGATCGCATCGTTGCAGCGCAGGGGGGTGGGCGAACAACATGCTGTCGCCGATCATGTCTCGAATCCGGTAAGTTTGCGCACCAATTGTTTCGAGTAATTGTCTACGCTGAAGATCCTCTTCCTCTTTGAGGAGTTGGGCTGCGCGTCCTTTGATTGCGGCCAACGGATTGTTGATTTCGTGGCCTGCACCTGCCGCATATTCGCCCAGCGCAGAGAGTTTCATTTCAGTGAGGTTCCAATCCCACGTCAGCGCTGTTGCCAACAAGCGTGCGGATGTCGAAACCCATCCGGGCGGAATTTCGGTGGCGATGTCTTTATCAAAGCCGACTAAACCGATCGGTGCGTCATCAACCAGCAGCGTAATCCATTGCAAATCGCGTCCTGCAGGAAAATCATTCTGAATGTTTTTCAGCAGATCTTCGATGGGGGAATGACAGGCGATGCTGGATCGTTGATATTCCTGCTGTCCGTTTCGGTGCGCGAACTGCGCGGTACGTGAAAAAGTGTTCCGCCAGATCAAAACGCACTCACTCAATCGAAGCACTTCACACCAAACAGATGTCAGGTCTTCAATGAATTCTTCCGCAGTGGAAAACGGGAGTGTCCCGGCGATGAGGTATTCAACACTGGGAAACTTGAGTGTCTGCGACTCTTGCTTCACTGCATCACCCCGATGTGACCGCGCGATCGCGGAAGATCCGGCGTTGGTGACAACTCTCGACAAGCGATAAGTCCTGCTGGAAAATTTTCACATCGTTAGCGGCTGGCACCGACTTCCATATCCAGGTGCTTGCAAACTCGCTCGAGGACGGCTTCCATTTCGAATGGTTTTTGAATGAAGTCGTCAGCGCCTGCTTTGCGCAAATCGTCGATCTTATCAGCTTCTACCATTCCGGAGATGCAAATGATTTTCACGTCACTCATCGCTGGATCGTTTCGAACTCGCTGACAGACTTCCTTTCCATTAATATCGGGAAGCATCACATCAAGAATGATCACGTCTGGTCGATATTCTTTAACCATCATACCGGCGTCAAAACCGTTATTGGCAGATCGCACTTCAAAGCGACCGTCAGAATCAAGGACATCCTGCATCAAATCGACGAGATCCTGATCGTCATCGACGACAAGCGCTCTCCGTTTACCACTTTCCAGAGCATCTGTCGGGATTCCGTTATCCTTCATGAACTTGAAGAGAATTTCACGTGGGATTCGTCTAAAGCGAGATCCAGGGACTCGAAAGCCTTTAAGTTGGCCTGAATCGAAGCAACGAATAATCGTTTG
>JAJDEL010000198.1 GCA_029259835.1 Planctomicrobium sp.
ACCCCAGGGCTGTGGATGCTCTCAGGATGGTTGATTCGATATTGCTCACTCAATCCGCTCATTGGTTCTCCGTTTCATTGTCCGTTTTTGTGGTTGCTTGCTCGTCCAAATCGTAGCGATCAAAAGTTTCTTCCTGACCGCGGACGACAATTTCGTTCCTGGCGGCCCAACTTCCAATGTCCTGTTTTTGAATTGCGTTTGCCATGAGGTCTGGAAATAAATCTGGGGTACAAGCAAACGCAGGCACTCCAAGACCTGCGAAACAATCCGCGAGATGCTCATGATATGATGGCGCCCCATCATCGCTCAATGCTAGTAAACAAATGACCGTCACTCCCGATGAAACGAGCCTAGCAACGCGCCCGAGCAATTCATTCGGGTCGCCTCCCTCATACAAGTCCGTAATCAAAATCATGATCGTTTGATCAGGACGATCCACAAGTTGCTGGCAATACGCAACCGCCCGATTGATATCCGTTCCACCGCCGAGTTGTGCGCCGAAGAGAACATCGACCGGATCTTGCAGCATTTCTGTTAAGTCAACAACTTCTGTATCGAAGACCACGAGTTTCGTTCTGACCGCTCGAATCGAAGCAAGGACCGCGGAAAAGATACTCGAATAAACAACGGATGTTGCCATCGAACCACTTTGGTCAACGCAGAGGATAATGTCACGCAATGATGATTGTTTACGTCCATAACCGACGAGTCGTTCTGGGATAATCGCTTTCTGCTCTGGCAGGTAGTTCCGTAAATTCTTGCGAATCGTACGGTCCCAATCGATTTCATTCGCCCGTGGTCGCTGAGTTCGCGTCACTTTACTGATCGCACCACGGACAGCCTCAGTAAGTGGATTGCGGAGTCGGCGTTCGATCTCGTCGACGACTTTGCGAACGACTTTCCGGGCGGTTTCTTTCGTCTTCTGCGGGATGACACTCTTGAGGGAAATGAGCGTCCCGACCAGATGAACGTCCGGTTCGACATGCTCCAATGTCTCAGGTTCAAGCAACATTTTATACAGTTTGAGCCGCTGAAGAGCGTCTTTCTGTAACAAACGCACGTTCGATGAACTGAAGTAAGTACGGATGTCTCCCAGCCAGCGATTTACATTCGGAGAAGATTTCCCCAAACCGGATGATCGCTCCGAGTCGTACAGCGCCTGGAGAACTTTGTCCATTTGCAGTTCGTCCCCTTCCAACTGCACATCTAGCCCTTCAACGTTACTCGGGACGCCAACCCCATTGGAATCACACGCCGACGCAGCCCCCAAAACCAGCCGCCAGCGTTTGAGTCGTTCTTGTTCTTGAGTCTCACTCATTGCCGCACTCCCATGATCTCTGCAAGAACAGGAAGAACTTTCGCAGCCCGTTCGTGATCGACATTGTCTGATTTATTCAGACGACCGGAGTCTCTCGTTTCTTTTGTTCCTTGTTTCAATTGTTTGACTTTCTCGCCCATCTGCCGACGTTCGGAACCGGTGAATCCACTAAATGCACGACGCAGCACAGGGAGTAATTCTACAAAAAGTTCATTCTGTAATCGCTGCAACCACTCATCGAGAATTTGCCACAAAATCTCTTGATGAATCAGCAGCAGACCACTCCCTTTGAGCAGTCCAGTCAGCCAGGACGCCGCAACGGAAGTTTCGGTGACGGGGGAAAGTTCAAGTCGAGTCAAGCGTTCAAGTTCTTCAGTGCCGATTTCGTTTTTCTCCAGCAGCAGGCGACATGCCCAACCGCGAATGAGACCGTGGACCTCACTCGTGAGCAGTCGATGAATCTGAACTTCCCAATCTGAAATGAGAGCGCCATCGTTCAATATGTCGAGAGCTTCCTGCGTGCGGGCGATGCTTTCCAGCATCTCTTCAGCGGCGGAATCATCAAGTGCCGAACAGGCGGCATTGAGTCCAACGATGATGCGGTCGAACATGCCGTGCAAAATCGGCAGAACACTTTCGACCGCCGTTTTGCGGACATCGCTATAACGAGCAATTCGCGCGAGCGGGAGAACGGCGTCCATCATGTGGTGAACATCTGCGGAGACCGACGCTTGCGTTTTGATTCTGTTCAACAATTCTGGAATTGCAAGTTTCAGGTCTGCGATTATTGCTGCGTGGAGCTAGTGCGTCAGTTCCTTGAGTTCTCGAGCTTCGCTTCCGCGCTGAATTGTGCGATTTGTCGCGGCGAGTTCGACAGTGTTACCCCAGACGTTCGCCTCGATAATAGAAACAGAAAATTCCGGTTGCCATTCGAGTTGCCAAACCTCATGGAATGTCGAATCCCCACCGCCAGACTCCTGCCATTTCCCCCATGGAATCTCCAGAACATTCAAACGATGCAGGAGGTGACTACGGTGGCGGCTGTTTTCTTTTCGCAAATCAAGATCAAGAAGTTTTTGCTCCGTGGAAGGTTTCATCCGTAGTGACTTTTGCAGCTTCGCGAGATTCTCCGCGAGTGGGACCGATGGTGTCTCTTCTGGTACAGAACCGAGTCTATCACCAACTTCAAGCCGACGACGAATTAGCCGCAGTGGCGTGTCGTCACCTTGGCAAAAGACGGTGAGGATTGCTTCGTTCAGCTCACGCAGCCCTGGCGAGCGAAGCTCGCGAATCGCAGCAATTGTTTCGGCAAGTCGGGATGCTTCGATAATACTTGCGGATGAGGCATCGAGGTCTTTCTCACGCAGCAATCTCGCCGCCTGCGTCAGCCACCGCAGCGGGGCATCAGTCGGAGAGTTCCAGATTTGTTCGTACCAACCAGGCGACTCAATGCCTGCCCCGTAGCCACTTTGGTAGCTCAGCCGTGAGTGTGTCCAGGGAATCCAGGTTGCCGTTGTCTTCACTTTCGGAAGACCTTTCAAGCGACCTGCGTCATCCTTAATTTTGCAGCCTTCGAGTTTACCAGCGATGGCTTTTTCAGTGAGAACAGGACTATGCCAAGCACCACAGACCACGGCAATCTTTCCAAGCGTTTCTTTCTTCACCTTGCGGATTGTCTTCCGCATGAACGCCTCGCGCAGCAAATCGTCTTCGCGAGTCTCAGGAAATTCATTACGAACGGTTTGCATCGCCTCCAGAATCGCTTCAAATAGTCCTGTCGCATCCGTGCGGCGTTCGATCTGTTCTTCCCACCACAATTCATGATCGGTGTATCCAGCAGCTTCGGCAAGGAGTGCGATTGGATCGGCGCGAAACGGAACTGGTTGATCTTCGCTTTTGCTTGCCTCTTCATCAGTGGAATCGTCATCGTCCGACAACTTCGAACGTTGTTGATCCAATGCCAGGCGGTGAGACATCGGGAGGTCCATTAACCGGACCGGAATCTGGTTTTCACCAGCCCAACGGAGAACTTGCCACTCCGGTGAAAAGACTGTGAGAGGATAACTCACAGATCGGCGTGGCTCATCTTTCGGATAGATCAGCAACGAAACCGGCGGTAGCATTTCCTGATGGTTGACCAACGGCAGCGCCGGTTCGGCATCTGCCGGACCTTCGAGAACAATCACGTCCGGTTGCAGTTCATCGAGCGCAGCTTTCACACTCCGGGCACAGCCAGGTCCGTGGTGTCGGATTCCGAATATCGTAATATCGCTCACTGCCGCCGCTTCCGTTTTTTCTTCTTATTACGGTCCATCTCAGCCCGTCGCTCTTTCCCAATTCGAGCAGCGTACGGCAACCAGAGACACGCCAGACCAAACACAACGACCAGCCCGAAGACTTGGCCCAGCGGTTCTGCAATTTTCGATGCTTTTGCGGCTGAACCACCGGTGAAAACGTACAGGGTACCCAAACCAATCCCCAGAGCAAGAATCAGTCCGACAACCGATATGATAATTCGGTTTTTGATGGTCATTTCTCATCTCGGTCATTCACTTGTGTGCGAGCCACGTAGGCTGGGACTCGTCCCAGCAAATGAGACTGCGTTTCTTTTCACTCACGCGACAAGGAACAATGATCGCTTCCTTGAATTGCTGGGTCTTGACCCAGCCTACTCACTACTTCCCGGCGTAGTCGCGGCTGGCTCGGTAGAGGTCTTTCCAGTCGTCCCGTTCCTTGACGACGGTTTGTAGATACTCCTGCCAAACGATTTGATCCTGTACTGGATCTTTCACAACGGCACCTTTCAGTCCGGCAACAAGGTCGCCGGCCTTCAATTCGCCATCTCCATAATAAGCTGCCATTGCCATGCCGCTGCAGATGACTGAAATTGCCTCCGCAGTCGAAAGTGTGCCGCTCGGAATTTTCAATTTTGTTTTGCCATCTTCAGTGGCTCCGCTGCGGAGTTCGCGGAAGATGGTGACGACTCGGCGAATCTCCTCCAGAGCCGGATTCTCTGCTGGCAGTTCAAGAGCTTTCCCTAATTGTTCTGCACGGCTTTGAACGATTTGAATTTCATCACTGAAAGAATCGGGAACAGGCAGCACGACCGTATTGAACCGGCGCATCAAGGCGCTCGAAAGCTCGTTGACTCCTTTGTCGCGATTGTTTGCCGTGGCGATCACATTGAAGCCTTTGACGGCTTGGACTTCGCTGTTCAATTCAGGCACAGGCAATGATTTTTCAGAAAGAATCGTGATCAGCGCGTCCTGCACTTCGCTGGGGATTCGCGTCATTTCTTCGATGCGAGCGATCTGCCCGGATCGCATCGCAGCAATCATTGGACTTTCCACGAGCGCGGCAGGCGAGGGGCCTTCGGCGAGAAGTCGGGCATAGTTCCAACCGTACCG
>JAJDEL010000199.1 GCA_029259835.1 Planctomicrobium sp.
CCCGGAATAATTCCCCAATGCCGTCTACTTTATCAACCACGGCTCATGGTGAGAGGCACCACAGTGGATGCCATTGGGCGAACACCCAGCGGCTGATGTCGTCTTCGTGGTCAATTCATGAAGTTGACTCGGGAGAGTCACTCACTACATCTGGAGTGTTCAGGTCACAAATTCTGCATAACTGTTACAAGCTGCAAATCAGAAATGGATCGCGTGAACGGTTTGGCCCCGGCTCGTTGACTGTTCTGATTCTGTTCACTCGACTCTTTATCGAGTCCGTTCCCTAAGTAGTCCGAAACAGATGAAGCGGGAAAAAATTGTACATCATGCACATGAGAATTTCCGATGTGCATTCCCCCTTCACAATGTAATTTGCCACCTGACTGAATTTATAGAGTTTGGTGGTTCATAGAGACGGAGTGGACCTTGTGTTTGAAATGTTACAGCAACTGAGTGACGACCAAACAGCTCTCCTTGGATGTGGTGTTGCGATCGTCGGTTCGACGTTGCTTCTCATGCTGAGCTTCCATGCGAATCCGGATAATCGGAAAAAACAGAACTCTGGAACATCGAACATACACAGTAATTCCGATAAAAACAGTGCAAAGGAACAGCGACGCGCTGCATAATCAGGTGGGAAAGTTGCTCAGACTACTCTTCCCTGGTTATGCTAGAGACTCTTTGACCCAATTTTTTGTCGCTGATACTGTAAGGATGATTGGAATGACGACTTTGCGAATGTTTTCCGTGGCCGTTCTGATGATGTCCATTGGATATTTAATGGGGTTGGCGGAGGTCGGACCTAATTTTGTCAACGCTCAACAACCTGGTGATGGTGTTTCAGAAGAGACTGCCACTAAAATACGTGAAGCAAATCGTAGCCTCCTTGATGCGATGGAAAAGTTAAAGTCCGATGGACGATACGAAGCTGTCACAGAAGGACCGAACGCTTTCTTGATTCTTTCCGGTGGCGGTAACGCTCGCCAGGATCTGGAGTCTGGAAGAGGAGTTGATCCAGAGACGTTCGCTGCTCTGTATGCTGGGCGAGCAACCCCAGAGATTAAAAACTTGATTGGCAAAGACGAACAAGGTCGGCTGACTTTTAATAACGAAGTGATCCGAATTTACTCAAAATCACGATTAGAACGGATTCTCGCAAACCGAACCAAACTCACTGAAGTGGCCTTTTAGCCTGTTTTTCGCTCTAAATCAGAGCGCGTCGCATTTTGCTTCACTGAATGAGATCCTGCAAAGTGAGTCGAGACTTGACTGCGGTCACGATAAGACGTTGAATCCGGCTATCCGGGTCGTTCCAGCCATTTCGACGTAAGTTAAAAACTTACGATCGAATCGAGGAGTTTACTGGGAATTTGATTTCAATCGTTCCGAGACTCCATATACAATGAAATACGCAATCTTATTTCAAGGTTGCCGTGACCTTTCCATGATTCTCGTGAAGACCCATTCGGTGTCGACGAAGTCCCGGAGATTGAGATTATGAAAACCGCTTTGAAGTTTTCCTCCGTTTTGGCAGCGATGTTCGCTGTGAACGTCTGTTGTTTTGCCGACAATGAACCGATTGTCAGAACCTACGAATCCCCCACAGGGGAAACATACGGTTCAATTTCGATTCAACTGGCTCCGACGACGGAGACACTTTCTAGTGTTGACCATGTCGTGTTGATCGACACCTCTGCCAGTCAGATTGGTGAACATCGCAAAATTGGTTTTGAAGTACTCTCGAGTTTTCTCGGCAATCTTCCGCAAGGTCATCGAGCTACAGTCATCGCGATTGATGTTGCTGCGGTTCCGATGATGGACGGATTTGCGGGACCCCGCGAAGCTGCAAAGGCTGCCTTGCCAAAACTGAACTCACGCTTCCCAGCCGGTGCGACAAACATTCCCAAAGGACTCATTGCTGCCTTGGAAATGTTAAAAACCAGCGACCACGGTTCGATCACCATCATTGGTGATGGAATGAGTGCGGCTCACTTGCTGCAATTTGTTGAAACACAGAAGCTGACTGAACAATTGCGTCAACGTCAAATCCCGGTCCACTCTTTTGCTGTGGGTTCGAAAAAAGACATGCAGTTGTTAGGTGTCCTGGCACAGGAGACTGGCGGATTTGTCATGCGTGACGAAACCAGCAAGAACTCTCTCAATGGAGAGCAAGCAGGTGAATTGCTCGCTTCAGCAGCCTCGAAGCCTGTCGTTTATTCAAACTCAATCGCGGTCTCACAGAAAAATGTCAATCTTCTGCCGAACCGTCCGCTCCCAGTTCGGTCAGACCGTGAAACGGTTTACCTTTTCAGCGGCCAGTTAGAACCAAATACAATTCTTCAACTTGGAGAGGTGAAATGGACCGTTCCTGCAACTGACAGAACAGCTGGTAACACGTTCCTCCAGTCACTTTGGAATCGAACAGTCGACAGTGATGGCCTTGCCCTTGGGCTTGCAGGAGATTGGCTCGTCAACCTGGCTCATCAGGATTTCGAAAACAGCGTTCTCAACATGGAAGCTCAAGGAGTTCAGGCACTGAAAAACGGTGCTCTTGAAACCGCAGAACAAATCGGCTTTTCACTTCAGGAAGTCGACCCTGGAAATGGAACTGCACTGCACATCATCAACAAAGCTGGTGAAATGTTGGCATCGCAAACGGTGCAGGTGCAGATCGACGATAACAAAGCCGTAGACGATGCAGTTGAAGCTGCGGCTCAACTCGATGAAGATCGAACTGGCCCACGTGCTGAAGATTCGATTGCAAGATACAAAGAACTTCAAGATGCACGTACACAAGCATTGCGAGCCGAAGTCGATCGAGGGATTGGACGTGCGTTGGACATGGTCGGGATTGACCCTGACGCTGCAAGCAGTGTCCTGACACAGCTTCGTGGTTCAATTAAATCTGCGACAGACATCGATCCGGAAACTCGGAATCAGTTACTGCGGAGATTGACAGGCATCCAGCAGGATGTCATTTCGAGAAAGCAGAAAATTGCTCTGGAAATCACTGAACGCAACAAGCGGATTGTCGAACTTGAAGCTCAACAAAGATTGATTACGTTCCAAGAAGAGCGTGACGCCAAACTTGAACAAATGGTCGAACGAATTCGTGCTTTGTTGATCGAAGGTTATCAAGGCGATGCTGGAGCGTTTGAATCGGCTGAAGCTGTTGGTCGTGGAGTCCTGAGTGAATATCCAGGAAGTGCGATGGGTGTTTCAGTCGTCTTTGTCTCAGAAGCTGCTGGACAACTTGATAAAGCTAATCGATTGCGATTTTTGCGGTCTGACCGCTTACTGGAAGTTCTGTATCAAGTTGAACTTTCTCATGTCCCATTCCCGGACGAACCACCTATTCGTTATCCACCAGCAGAAGTCTGGCAAGCTCTGACGATCTTGCGTGAAAAATGGGAATCTGTCGATTTACGTAGCGACAGTCCAAATGAGCAAAAGATCTACAATTCTCTCGATGAAATTACGAATGTCGAGTTTCCTGGGAATACATTGACTGATGTCATTGAATATATCGGTAGTCAGCACAACATCCCGATTATTCTGGACGAAACAGCGTTGAGCAACGAGGGAATTAGCGGCGACGATGAAGTCGAACTGGTTCTCTCCGGAATTACACTTCGCTCTGCATTGAAGCTGCTCCTCAAACCACTTGCTCTGACGTACGTGATCGAAGACGAAGTAATGAAAATTACAACCGAAATCGAGGCAGAACTATCGCTTCAAACTCGTGTTTACCCCGTCGCAGATCTCGTGATCCCCATCGCCCCACTTAATGGCGGTTTTGGTGGTGGTCTTGGTGGTCAAGGTGGTCAACAAGGTGGTGGTCAACAAGGTGGTGGATTTGGTGGCGGTGGACAAGGTGGTGGTGGATTTGGTGGTGGTGGTCAAGGACAGTTTAGTGTCCCTGCTCAGCCTGTTCCCAGCAAAAAAAAACCTCTCCTGAAATAACCAAAGAGGAAAAACCTCTCTTTCAACCCATTAAGGGGCGACCTGCTGCTCAACCGGAGCGGCAAGTCGCCCCTTTGTTTGTGAAACCCTCTCCTAAAAAACCCGCACCTGCTTCCCCATTCAAGTACGACGACGTTCACTTACCTAAAATTCCTCCGGTAATGTCTGACGAAGAGTGGCTGACATTTTTCTCAAAGTCTCGTCCATACCCACTCCGTGTCCGGCAGGGGGTCATGAAATTTCATCGGAAGAAGCAACACAAAACGGTCATCAGCTGTCTAGAGGCAGCGCTCATTCAAGGGCAAGCACAGCCCTGGATGTACGAAGTGCTCGCTCTATCAATGGAGATCGAAGACTATCCGAAGGAAGAGATCGAACGGGTCGTTTTGTCCCTCTCAGATTTCGGAGCAGTCACTTTTGATAATTTAATGTTCTCTGCTGCATACCTGACACGATTTGATCGCAAGAAAGCTGCCCTCGGTTTGTTTCAACAAGCATCTCGTATCGCTCCGGAACGACATGAACCGTACATACTGAGTTTGCCCCTGGCTGACGGCATCGGCGTGCTCAAAGACATCGAATGGGCGGCAACTGGAATTCTCCAGCACTACTGGGGAAAAGATTATGTGAAAAAGCACCTCGCTGCTCAAGATGCTCTTTCCAATCAAATGCGTATCCTCAGACGCGCAGGCAAGCAGCAGGAGGCGCAAGAGCTCGGAACGCGACTCATGCAAGCAAAACGTAGAGACTTGTCTATCCGTGTGGAATGGAACGGTATCGGAGATCTCGACTTGGAAGTTGAAGAACCTCCTGGCTCCGTCTGCACTTTTGAAACTCCTCTCACTTACGCAGGAGGCATTTTCATGCATGATGGTTCCGGACCTGACCAAGCCGACTGCTTCGAGAGTTACGTTTGCCCTCAGGCGGTTACCGGACCGTATCGAGTCCGTGTCAAAAACGCGTTTGGAAAAGTCGTCGGCAATCGAGCAGTCGTCACCATTGTGATGCACGAAGGACTCAAAACAGAAAAGAAGATCGTTCGCGCAGTAGTTCTTGACGGAGGTGAGACAAGCTTCACATTCGATTTGCTTGAGGGCCGGAGGACTCAGCCACGTGACCTTTCACTTCTCATGCCTGAATTTTCGTTACCTATTGCTGGCGTGACTCCTCAGCCTGTGAGGAACACAGCAAGAATGAATACCCGAAAAGCAGAAGTTTTGCAGCAGTTTGCGGAAGATCGCTTGCAGCCTCAAAGACGTGCAGGGGCGGTCGGATTTTCGCCCGTGATTCAAACAATCCCTGAAGGAACTTCCCTCTCCGCGCAGGCCATCGTTTCTCCAGACCGGCGCTACGTTCGTCTATCACTTCGTCCGTCGATTACGAATATCACAGATGTGTTCACATTCAGTTTCATCAACGGCAACAACGGCGGTCAAACAAACAACGGGAACTGAGAACGTCATTTGAAATTGACCTCCAATAGACCCTTGAGTCGCTGGCGCTAGCAACGGGCATTTCTGGCGTAACGCTTTCTCTTAAGATGCCCGACGCTAGCGCGTTCGGCTCAAGAATTGATTCGCGTTCTCCAAAGGTTTCTCAGCCCTATTGGGCAACAGACTTGGAACCTTTCGAGGCAGACCCGGCTATCGGAAAGTCACTTGGAAGCGGTCGGGAAGCAACCCAGAAGCCTGCGTTGTGTACGATTTCTTTTAAACTTCGGTGGAGTCCGAAGCTTTCAGGGTAAACCCAGAAAGTAATTGTGGCGTTCGTTCCTTCGGAAATCAGCGCGGCACGGAATTGTGAATTGGGTCGTGTGGCTTCTTCCAGGGATTCTGAAACCACGTCATCAGTCGGTTGAATAATCCAGTCCGTCACAGCA
>JAJDEL010000200.1 GCA_029259835.1 Planctomicrobium sp.
GGTGATGGATGTGTCCGTGAATAAATGCTTTCACTTGCGTGCGAGGTTCCAGCACATTCCAGAGTGGCTGTGAATCAATCAAGCCACCGGGAAAATGAAGCGGGTCACCGCCAAGTCTTGGATTATGATGAGAAACGATAATTGCTGGTCGATCTGCATTTTGATCGAGCGCATCCGCCAGCCATTTTCTCTGAAGTTCGCCCAGGGTTCCCTGAGTCACCATCGTCTTTTGCAATGAATCCAGCAAAAAGAAATTCGCGAATCGAGTCTTTACAACGGCAATATGGCGTGATTTCACAACTGGTTCTTGAGGTCGCTGTGCCTGCATGACTTCATAGAAAACTTCACGGTGATCATGATTTCCCAGAGTGAGGTGTAAATCAATCTTCGCTTTTTGCAGCGGTTCAATGAGCTTGGCGAAGTGCCGGTAATCACCTGGCTGTCCATCTTTTAATGCCAAGTCTCCGTTAATCAAAACGGTGGCAGGCTTTCGCGGTCGCTCTACCAATTCAGAAACGATTTGCCGCAAGTGTGTTGGAATGGGAGAGTCTTCCGGATGTTTTTCACCAATGTGGGTATCGTTGAGGAGATAGACAAGGTCCTCTTCAACATTGTTCTCTTCTCCAAACCCAGCAGATGAAAACGCAAGGACACCGACCCCCACGGTTGCCATAAACTCACGCCGGTTCTGAGCTGGAAGATGAATAGGCATACGGAACTCCCGTCGGTTTTTGGAAATATCACTTTGTCACGGAACATTGACTTTACCGATCACGATTGGGCATTTCCAGTAGCGTACGCACAATCCCGTCTCCATGGGATCGTGGGCTTGCTTTGTGAGCCGATGGCGCTCATCCAATGCCGTCTACTATGCATGAAGTGAACCCGAAGGGGCAAAACCGGTGGAGTCGCTGCCGTTCAACCACCGGCTAATGGCTGAAACTCCTCCGGAGTAGAGAAAATTCGATGCCGTTTGGGTTCTCGTAGCGGGCTTTACATAGACAACGTTTTTTCGCCAATTGCCCGACGCTAGCGCGTACGGCTCATGACTTCATGGTCTTATCAATTCGACAAAAAAAGAGGCCGCGGATTTTGGTCCGCGGCCTCTGGAATCGAATTCATTACTTCGCTTTTCAACGTGTGAGGTTTACTTCAGAAACTCACGTGCTTCATCCATAAACGATGGTGGCAATGTCCGCATTTCGTGGACAGCATCTGCGAGAGGGACAGCGACGATGTGTAGACCACGGAGGGCGACCATTTTCCCGAAATCCCCTTTAGTCGCGAGCTGACCAGCGTGAATTCCCAGACGAGTTCCAAGAACACGGTCGTAAGCACTTGGCGAGCCACCACGTTGCAGGTGACCGAGTGTGACGTCGCGTGTTTCGATGCCGGTTTTGTCTTCAATCAGTTTGGCGATGCGTGTTCCAACGCCTCCGAGGCTCACATGACCAAACTCGTCGATATCGCCATCTTTCGTTGTGAGTTCATCACCTTTGAGTTTCGCTCCCTCACTGACCATAACAATGCCATAGGTTTTGCCTGCTGCACGTCTTTGTTTCAGCCGTTCGCATACGACATCGAGATCGACTTCTTCCTCAGGAACCATGATCGCGTCAGCGGCACAGGCGATTCCGGAAAAACAAGTGATCCAGCCAGCATGTCGTCCCATGACTTCAACGACGATCACGCGACGGTGTGATTCAGCGGTTGTGCGAAGTTTGTCGACGGCATCCTGAACGGTGTTCAGACAGGTGTCGAATCCAAAAGTGAAATCAGTGCTACTTAAATCGTTGTCGATTGTTTTAGGACATCCGATCGTCGGCAACTGATGATCACTATACAGCTTGCTGGCGACACCGAGTGTGTCGTCACCTCCAATGGCAACCAGACAGTCAAGTTTCAAGTCTTTGAATGATTGCACAACTTTTGCAACGACTGTTGCATCTTTGTAAGGATTCGTTCTTGAAGAACCGAGGATTGTTCCACCCTTGGGGAGGATTTCGTCAGTCTGCATTGGATCAAGTTCGATGAAGTTCCCTTCAATCGCTCCTCGCCAACCTTCTAGCAAACCGATAGTTTCGCCACCGGCATTATGTACGGTCCGGACAAGTCCCCGAATCACGGCATTCAAGCCTGGGCAATCTCCGCCACCAGTTAAACATGCAACTCTCATATCAAAATTTCCAATACTACAAGGAGGTTTCACGCGATTCGCGTGACGAAATACTTTGAAATATACCGCTTAGGCGGTCACACAGATTCGCCGTACACTTGAGGTGTGCAGCTAAAGATTGTTCTTTGCTCTCGACCCTGGACTCTCTTTACTCAACTCCAATCCTCACCAGGTTCGCTCGACAAATTTTGTGTCGCCCTCGGCCTTTTGGAAGACGGGATGGCTGAGAATTTTCTGTGACAACGGGATCGTCGTCTGAATTCCCTGTCCTCCGATTTGAAACTCACTCAAAGCTCTCAGCATGCAAGCGATTGCTTCCTGTCGAGTTGGCTTGTGGACAATGAGTTTCCCAATCATCGAATCATAGTAAGGACTGATTGTGTAGCCTGCGTAAACGTGTGAATCAAAGCGAACTCCCAATCCACCGGGAACGCGAAGGTCAGAAATCTTTCCGGGACATCCGCGAAAATTCTGGTCAGGGTCTTCCGCGTTGATACGGACTTCGATCGAGCAACCGTTGCAAGGAATTTCATCTTGAGTCAAGGGAAGTTTCTCTCCCGCGGCGACTAGAATTTGCTGTTGAATTAAATCGATTCCGGTAACCATTTCTGTGACGGGATGCTCAACTTGAATTCGGGCATTCACTTCAATGAAATAATAGTTATCGTCAGGATCGACAATAAATTCAACGGTTCCTGCGTTGTAGTATCCGGCGTTCTTAATCAATCGCGTTGCCGCCTCGCAAATATCTTCACGAATAGACTTTGGAAGATTCGGCGCTGGAGATTCTTCGATCAACTTCTGATGCTTGCGCTGCATTGTGCAGTCACGTTCCCACAGGTGGACGGCATTTCCATGTTGATCGGCAATGACTTGAACTTCGATGTGACGTGGTTTTTGAACGAATTTTTCGATGTAGACGCCAGCGTTTTTGAAAGACTTTTCTGCTTCAGCAGAAGCAGCTTTCAATGCAATTTTCAGAGAGGCATCATCTTCTGCCGGGCGAATCCCTTTGCCCCCGCCGCCCGCTGTCGCCTTAATGAGAACGGGATAGCCGATTTCCTTAGTGACGCGTAAGGCTTCTGCTTCGCTTTCGACGAGTCCATCACTCCCTGGAACAACGGGAACATTTGCCTTGATCGCAATCTCGCGTGCCCCGACTTTATCGCCCAGTTTTCTCATCGCATCATGTGGGGGACCAATGAACTCGATGCCGGAATCGCGGCACTGCTCTGCGAATTCTGCATTTTCTGCTAAAAAACCATATCCAGGATGGATCGCTTGAGCATCACCCAATTCTGCTGCAGCAATGATGTGCTCGACTTTGAGGTAGCTGTCCGTCGATGAGGCTGGGCCGATACAAATTGCCTGGTCAGCAACATCAAGGTAGTGCGCACCGCGATCACCTTCGCTGAATACAGCGACGGTGCCAATGCCCATTTCCTGGCAGGCACGAATGATTCGTAATGCGATTTCGCCGCGATTGGCAATCAGAATCCGCTGAAACATGGCGTCGATGGACCCCTGAAAAATGGTGCTGTGAGAATGTCACTGCTGTCACAGTGGAAATTTCAATCTAGTGCCTTGTCAGGCCTTAAAATTTGGGTTGTGAGTCTGGAATTCCGCTCCGTTGTCGCTCTCGTCAACCTTCTCAACCCCAAATTTAAGAGTTGATGCAACACTAGGAATCTTGACGGAGAACGTGGTGTTGCGTTCGCTTGAGTTTAGTTGGATTTGACCAGAAACAATGCCTGCCCATATTCGACAGGGTCGCCATCCTTTAACAAGATTTTGGCGATCGTCCCGGAGACGTCGGCAGGAATTTGATTGAAGACTTTCATCGCTTCGACAATACAGACAACAGACTCCTTGCTGATCTGATCGCCGACTTTCACGAATGCTGGATCATCTGGGGTGGGTGACTTATAAAATGTTCCGACAGTCGGACTTTTGATTTCAAGCAATCCATCATCTTGTGCAAGCGGAGTGCCTGCATCTGCGGTCGGGACAGCTGGAGACGTGGCGACCGGTGCTGGAGCAGGAACTGCAGCCGCCGCTGGAACGGAGACGATTCCCTGAGGACCACGACGCAGAAGATACTTTGCTTCACCTTGTTGAAGCTTAAGTTCCGTCACATCGTGCTTTTCCATCAGTTCTATCAACTGTCGCAGCCCATCGACGTCGAATCCTGATGATTCCGACTTCGCTTCGCGAGCCATAATTCTTCCTCAGCAATTGTATGAAATTATTTTGAATCAAAATTGAATCGGGAATCCGATTCTGACTTAGGAACCGTTCTGTAACAAATTCCCGAATTCAGCCTGTCTGAATCAGATCCGGGGCTAGCCCCCAAGCGGATTATTTCGGGAAGCTCTTTCGGGGTGGTTCCTCAGTGTGAAATCAGTGATAGGTTTCCATGAGTTTTGAATCCGCGTCAAAACGCTCAAATCGGACATCTGATGATGCTCAAATGTTGACGCGCACGCTGTCCCAATCCTTTGGTACGGAAGACAATACTTCACATCCGCTATCAGTGACAAGGACATCATCCTCGATTCGTACGCCTCCCCAGCCAGCAAGATAGATTCCCGGTTCTACTGTGACAACCATACCTGCCTCCAATGGGGCGTCAGAACTCTGGGAAAATCGGGGCAGTTCGTGAATATCGAGACCAATTCCATGCCCCAGGCCATGGTCAAAATACTCACCAAAACCTGCTTTTTGTATGAAATCCCTTGCGACAGCGTCGATTTTTTTGCATGAAACACCTGGTGAAATCGCCTCGATGGCCAACCGCTGAGCCTCTAATACTGTCCGGTAGACTGTCTCAAACTTCGGATCAGGAAACGCCGCTGTGAGCATTGTTCGTGTGAGATCAGATTTATACCCCGAATGTGTCTGTGCTCCCCAATCGACGAGGAGTATCGGTGATTCGGCGATTTTCAGTTTTCCCGGTCGATAATGCGGCAACGCAGAACGATCTCCGACAGCAATGATCGGGTGAAAACTGAGTTCATCCCCACCGAAATTTCGGACTGCGTGTTCGAGTTCGTAAGCAAGCTGTTGCTCGGTTGCTTCTGGAGTCAGAATTGCTTGAAGGTACGCGAATCCCTTCTCTGCCAGTCGGACTGCTTCGCGAATCTCTTGAATTTCGTGATGATCCTTGACCGCCCGGAGTTCTTCGACTTTCCAGCATATTGAAGTAAGTTCAACACGCTCCATCGATTTATCGAGAGTATCGAAGACCTCGGTCGTCATGGAATGACCTTCAATACCGAGTTGTTTGAAATTTCGTTCTGCGACTTTTTCTGCCAGCGCCTCGGTCATTTTTGTCTTCGATGATCGAATGTGCAGATCGACCCCAGGACATTCTTCCTCGAGTTGAGTGACGTACCGGAAATCGCTAATTAACAACTCTGAATCAGCAGTGAGTAGCAGCCATGTGCTGTCGCCAGAGAACCCGGACAAATACGAAACATTCTTTTCGGTACTTATTAAAAGTCCTTCAATTTCCTCGGACTTAATGTTCTCTCGGAGACTATCGCGGCGGATTTTGTATCGGTCCGTCATACTTTGATTGGGCATTGTGAATGGTTCTTCTTCGACTTGCGAGCAGATGTTTTGTCGTTCTCTAATGTAGTGTACAAACTACCCTTCTAGTGAAATCTGTCTTGTGATGCGCACATTTTTCTCCGTTTTTCGAACACTCTGAATCGATCTTCGCCGCGAACTCTCTCTCTGGCAATTCTTGCCGATTCAGAGCGTTGTATCGTTTTTTGGCGAAAGGCACGGCTCTCTCCCTCGGCTTAATTTCAGAGTTACATTCGGCGTAACTCGTTAGCACTGCTGGGCAAGACAGCTGTGGCACACGAACTCTTAGCTGAGAGAGAGAACATGCGAAATTTTCGCTCATTAAGCTGGGTAATTTCTACCGATAGTAACGATTGTATGACCTTATCTGCACGTCAGCAAGGAAATACTGCGCGGATTTTCACGGCCCTTGTCTCGGATATTTGACGATGCGACTGTTCTCATTTGCTTGGCGGAGACACGTCACAAAGCCTGCGTTTTGCTGCTTTCTTGCAGCATCAATGTGGTCTGCTGATGGGATGTGTGATGGCTTACTCTCCTCTCAAAATCAACCTACTGAGACAGCCAATACGAACTGGGATGTTGAAAAATCAAAAGAACGCAACGTGCGACTGAATTACATCTCTACGCCTTGGTCTAAGGTTCTCAATGATATTGCAGCGAAGTCCGGATCGACTTTGGTCTTGCATGATGTTCCACCAGGAAAATTCTCTCGACGCGACTGGAGCCGACACTCTCGCCAGGATGCAGTACAAATTCTGAATCGAGAGCTCGAGCCGAAAGGCTTTCGAATTCATGTCAAAGATCAATTTTTAACAGTAATGCAGTCGCGCCGCAGTCGTCCAGAGTACCAACGCCCGGTCGCTCCACAGCTCGATCAACAACGGAGACAAATTTCAGAAACAACTCCGTCGCTCCCTGCTAAGCCGATTGGGCAATGGGTGAACTCTCCAAAACAAGAGCCGGTCAAAATTCAACCTCCCAGCGCAGAGTATTTGCGAGGGACGTCTTTGTTACAACTGGCTGCTTTCGAGAAAGAGGAAACGCAACCCGCGGCGGATCCGGTAACAACATTGGCGGTCTCGCCACAAAATCGTTCTGCACTCGATATTGCGAAACAAATTCACAAGGCTTTCAAAAGACGTTCTCGATTGGAAAATGCCGGACCGAATGGTCACCCTGCTTTCATTGTGGAGCATGCAAAAAAAGGAGAGAAAGCTGGTGAAGTTCAATTTTCTATGGAAATTGACACGAGCAAAAATCGTCTGTTGATCACTGCGGAGGAAAAAGTTCAGAGTGGACTCAAGGCACTTATTGAACAGATCGACGTTAACCCTATCGGCGAAAATTCTGTTCCGACAATCGTTGCTGGAAACGGTTCGACGGCCGAAATTGGTAAACAGCTTCAGCGCCCGCTGAGGTACATCACACAGGCACGCCAAAAAATCGCGAGCGAAAAACAGCTTTCTCCAGAGAACAATTTGCCTGCTGGAGACCGCGCCCCTGAGATCGCGCAAGTCGATGCTCAAGAAAAACCGGAAGGACAAAACCCGGCTCCGGCTATCAAGCCCGGGCTTGATACTCTTTCCTCGGATCTTGTCGGAAATTTGAAGGGGGATGTCACTATTGAAGCACTGGATGACCTCGACTTACTCATTTTGACGGGAAACACTTCTGACTTAGAAGCTGTGTTGCAGGTCATTGAACGTATTGAGAAATTGGCCTTGGGTAGCTTGCCAGAGATACATTTACTGAAGCTGCAACACGTCGACTCTCAATCTCTGGCTCTATTGCTTAGCGATGTTTACGAACAGTTGTCTGAACTGAGAAGTGACAACGCTCAGCAAAGTGCGGCGACAGTGAATGTTGTGCCAGTCGTCACTCCGAATGCGATTTTGATTTTGGCTCCAGGAAACACGATGGAGGCAATCCTTGAGCTTGCAGACGAACTCGATCAACCGATTGATCCTTCGCACGAGGTCGAAGTCTTTCGTCTGAAACACGCAGTTGCCGCGAATGTCGTGGAGTTACTGGAGGGCTTCTACGACGAAGAGGACGAAAATCGAGGCTTACGTGCGCGCCTGAAAGTGGCTGCGGATTCACGAACCAACTCGATCATTATTCAGGCACGACCGCGCGATCTCAGTGAAATCTCGGCAGTGATTAAAAAAATCGATGCTGATGAAGCGGCCTCGATCAATCAGATGAAAATCTACAAACTCAAGAATGCTCTCGCAGATGAGTTAGCAGAATTTCTGAATTCTGCGATTCAAAGCGTTGCAGATCCGCGAGCCTCGACAGTTGGGCAAACACAAACAAATCAAACACAGAATCAGACCGATCCGAAATCAGTTGTCCTCGAGTTTCTTGCAGAAGATGGAGAACAGCTTGCACGTTCGGGATTGCTGAGCGACATTCGGTTCAATGCGGAAACTCGGACGAACAGTCTTGCTGTCACGGCACCTGCTCAAAGCTTACCACTCATCGAAGAACTCATTCGTATCCTCGATCAACCGAGTAGTGCCGTTGCTGACATCAAATACTTCCCACTGAAGAATGCAGACGCACTTGACGCGGTTGATCTGCTGACGGAACTCTTCACAGAAGAGGAAACGAACAACAATGATGAAGGCAGCATGGGTGTTCAGCTCGTTGGAGCGACTGATACATCGAGTTCATTGTTGCCCATGAAATTCGCAGCTGATTCCCGTACGAACAGCGTGATTGCCACGGGTGGTGCAGATGCTTTGATCATCGTGGAAAACCTGCTCTATCGTCTTGACGCAACAGACCCGCGCACACGGACAAATCGAGTCATCAAGCTTCGCAATGCGCCGGCTACCGATGTTGCTGATGCGATCAATGTCTTTCTGCAATCGCAGCGAGATCTGGCAACAATCGATCCCGACCGCATTAGCACAAGCCAATTGCTCGAACAGGAAGTGATTGTCACACCAGAATCGATCTCCAATAATTTGTTGATCAGCGCGACTCCGAAATACTTTGAAGAGATTGAAGCTCTGGCAAAAGAACTCGACGCCGAGCCTGCTCAGGTCGTCATTCAGGCTTTACTGGTTGAAGTCGATCTCAATAACACAGATGAGTTTGGCGTCGAGATAGGATTTCAGGACCCGATTCTCTTCGACCGTAGCATCATCGATAACTTATTAACGGTGACTGAAACCATTTTTGATGGTATGGGAAATCCCACGGCGACGAGTACCAGAATTGTTTCTCAAGAAGCGGCTCCTGGGTTTAATTTCAACAACCAGCCATTTGGAAACAACAACGGCCCACTTGCTTTTCCCGCACACGTTGGATCGCAAGGTCTGAGTAACTTTGCCCTGAATCGTACGAACGACGAATTAGGTTTTGGAGGCTTGGTCCTTTCAGCGAGTTCCGATTCAGTCAACGTGTTGATTCGTGCTTTGGCAGCACGCCGTACAGTACGTGTTTTGAGTCGTCCACAGATTCGCGCTCTGGACAATCAATTGGCACAGATTCAAGTCGGGCAAGTCGTTCCAGTGACCGATGGAATCACCCAATCGAATATTGCGATCACCCCGACTATTCTTCGAGACCCGGCAGGGATTATCCTGACTGTCACTCCTCGAATCAGCCCTGAAGGCGACATCGTCATGGAAATGGTTGCAGAAAAAAGTAACTATTTGCTAGACGAAGGCGTTGTCATCTCGACTGATACCACGACCGGAAATGTCATTACTTCACCGATCAAAAATATCTCGACGGTACAAACTACGGTCAAAGTCCCAGATGGACAGACGATTGTTGTCGGCGGGATGATTACCGATGAAGACGATATTCTGGAACGAAAAGTTCCGTGGCTCGGAGACTTGCCATTGATTGGTCAGGCGTTTCGGTTCGACTCACATTCGACAGCACGGACCGAATTGCTGATCTTCCTGACGCCGCGAATTATCCACAACAATGCCGTTTCGGAACATATTAAAGAAGTAGAAACCGGTCGGATTCACTTCTTCCAGGAAGACGCAGAAGAAATACATGGTCCGCTCTTTGGGGTTCCGAACCCAACCGATGGATCTAACGAAGGCATGCCACTTGAACTCTCACCAGGGGAAATCCTCGTTCCAGGGAGTATCTTACCGGTGGCACCCGTTCCAGCCCCTCCGGCACCAGGACCTGACACAAGCAGTAACAGCGGTGGGGTCTATCGACTGAGTCCGGTTCAGCAGACGAGTAATTAACAGCGCGTCTCACTTGGCCCCCGGTGATCCACCGGGGGAAACAAAATGTCTGATCACTGAATACAAAAAATCACCATCGAGCAATCCCCGGGATCAAGGATGATCGTCATGCGGACCCAAAAACGAATTCTCTCCGTGCTTGCTCTGGGCTTCATATTCAGCGGCTGCCAGATGGTGACCTCTGTCGTGCAGACGCCGATTTCAAAAATGATCGGCACAGCAAATCAGGCTCCAGTTACCCAAGTCATTGGTCTCTGGGAACCATCGGATGGAGTTGGTACGGACAACTTGCCGACGCGCGGATTTGCAGGTCAGTTATTGTTCTTCACTGCCGGAAAAAAGGAACCGGTTCGAGTTGAAGGTGATATTCAGATTTTCATCTTCGATGATCACGGCTCACTCGAAGATCAATCGAAGCCGCTGCATACGTTCAATTTT
>JAJDEL010000003.1 GCA_029259835.1 Planctomicrobium sp.
CTGATCAAAGCTAATGATCTGTGCGTGGCCTTCGATTCGCGATTCGTCCCTTTGCAACCAGACTTCGAACGTCAGCGAATCCGTTTTGTCAGAGAGTGTGGGGATGAGGACTTCATCTTCGTAATCGAAGAAGTAAAGCGAGGTTTCAGGCGATGTTCGTTCGCTTGGTGCAGCAGGCGGTTTTGTGAGGGACGACTGTGCATCAACCTTCACCCACTTCGCCCCGATGATCTTCCCGTCGTGTCCGTTGCCGGAGGAGTCATGCAGAACTTCGCCTTGACCTTCGTCGAATTTATAGAGCGCGACGGTGTTGTCGTCTGATGTAAGGATAGGTGGTGGAGGAAAGTTTTCATTGAAGAGCGCTGCTTTACTGATTCGTAACTGCAAAAATTCTCCGTTGAAAGTGTGTATTTGAGAGTTCCCGAGGAATTCCTTCACCGGGGTGCCCAGCAGTAATCCCTGGTTTAATTCGCTGAGCATCTGGTTAGGAATCTCAGAGCTATCCTTGGACGAGACAAGCTGACCATCCTGGTATGTCTTGAGTTTGGTCTGATCCCAGACAATTGCATAGTGATGCAGACCCTGCCAATTCACACCAAACTGTGCGACCCAGCTCTTGTCAGGCTCACGAACGAACGCTTTCAGCCACCCCCCTTGTCCGACAACAACTTCAATCCATTGCGAATCGGTGACCCAATTCAGAATGGATGTCTGTTCATTTCCTGCCTGTGTGTTCTCACTGGAAACATTCGCCCAAAAATCGATGGTCATCGGCACAGAAGTTGGAACATTACTCATTGGAATTTGAACGTAATCGTCGATGCCATCAAACGAGAGTGCAGACTCAAACCCGCTGGACGAGTCCGATGGGCCGAAGGTGCCGAAGTCGGAGATGATTGTGCAATTGGGCAGGGCCTGATGCAGAGTTTGGATGGCTGGGGCGGTGATCTGAATCCCTCTTAATTCCAGATCGCGGAGTTTGGTGAGCGCCTTGAGTGGGGCGATATCTGCATCGGTGATGTGAGCAGCACCGGTGATCGACAGTTCCACTAAACCTGCCATCCGTCCGATCGATTTCAGGGCGGCAGCGTCGATGTCTGGGCAGTTGATCAGCTTGAGGGTGTCTAGCGGCAGCCGTTCGAGCTTGGCGATTCCAGCTCCCGTCACTTGTGTCTGATCCAACATGATGTACGTCAGATCCGGATTCTTAGCCAGATGGGCTATTCCGGCATCGGTGATCTTCTTACTGCGAACGGCGAAATTCTTCAACGCTGTTAACCCGCGAAGCTGCTCGTCTGACAGAAGCGGATCGACTTGGGGGTACAAGGCGATATGAATCAGCGCGAACGGGTCCTTCGGCAGTTGTTCGGAACCAGAAAGCCGCAGAGTCCGCCACTCCGGCGTCCGCACAACGACCGATCCACCTTTCTTCAAAACAAACTCGGCCGTGCTACGATCAGGTTCCAGCCCTTCGTTTGCCATTTGCGGTGGTGTCTTGGGCATCACGGTTGGTGGCGGTTTTTCTCCGTTTTTGAGAACGGCGATTTTTCCACCGATGATCCTGACATCAAGAGCATTGATCCCGTCTTTTTTGACTGTGAACTTTACAGTTTCAGTTTCGTAGTTCTGGCCTTTGACAATCAGTGAATGCTCGCCTGCGGACAACGTGATCAATTTCTTACCATCTTCATTGATCACAACTGATTTTTTATTTTCATCGATTGTGATCGAAAGTGACGGATCGTCCAACGTAATCTGTACGTCGTACTTCCCCAAGCGCACAAGAAAGACAATCCCAAACAGCAAAAGCAGCCCACCCAGACCGCCGGCGATGAGCATATTTCGTGGTGGCAATGAAGAAGACTTTGCTACTGTTTGCTTCGACTTCGACGGCTTTAAGATCGGCTGTTTCGACTTCGCTTTGCCGGACGATTTGCCTTTCTTCTCTCGCAGTTGTTCCGCATAGGACTTGGGTTGTTCGATGGAAATGAGCGTCGGGCTGGTCTCTTCGCTGCGTGATGGGAGAGATGTCCGTTTCGGATCGAGTGAGGTCGACTTTTTTCCCTTTTTCTTCTGGCGAGGATTGCGGATGCACTCTTGCAAGTCGGCAGCAACGTCATTCATTGTGACGTAACGCTGGCTCATGTCGCCTGCTATCATTTTTAGGCAGATTTTTTCCAGACGAGGGTCGATATCAGCGCGAAGTTTTGATGGTTTCGTCGGATTGTTGAGTGAAATCTGCTGCAGGATTTTCATCAGATTCCCTTTGAACGGCATCTCGCCGGTGATTAATTCGTACATAATGATGCCGAGCGCATAGATATCGCACTGCGGTCCGATGCGCTCCTGATCACCTTCGACTTGCTCCGGCGACATATACGCAGGCGTTCCGAGAATCGCTCCGCTTTGCGTGACCTGCACATCGTCGCTGCTACTACGCCGAGCCAACCCGAAGTCCATGACGACCGGTTCGCCTTTTTTATCAACCATGATGTTCGCCGGCTTCAAGTCCCGATGAATCACACCAATTGCATGAGCTTCTGCAAGACCGAGTGCCAGCTTGCGTATTGTCGTGACGATCTGCGTTTCTGAATGCCGTTTCTTCGACTTCGTAAAATCTTTGAGAGGTCGACCTTCGATAAAGGCCATGGTGATGTAGTGCTGCCCATCGATTTCACCGACGTCATACACCGGACAAATGTTCGGGCTGCGGAGCGTCGCTGACGCGCGAGCTTCGCGATAGAACCGTGCCATCATTTCTCCTTCATCAACTTCACTCAGATCACCAAACTTTGGAATCTTTAAAGCGACGTCACGATCAAGCTGTGTATCGAGAGCCAGGTAGACCGCGCCCATTGCACCTTGCCCAAGAGATTTTTTAATTTTGTAGCGACCGAATTTCTCTGGTATCGAGGTCTCTGTTTTCTGACTGGACTCGTGCTGTCGAGTCACCGATGTTTCTGAATCAGCATTCGCCTGCAACACTGTTTCAGAGGAAGCTTCCTCAATCACAGGCGATTCTGACGCACCCGGATTTAACAGCGTTTCGCCAGTGCGAGGCGTCTCTGTTTCCGAGAGGTGCTGCAACAGTTCCACGTTTTGAAAGTATCGCTGCAATTCTTCGGAGTAATCTGAATGCTGCGAAACAAATTCCTCAGCCGTCAGAGTTTCACCGGCATCCGTTCGACCTAGAAACTCCACGATCAATTCATCAACAGCCTCTTCTCGACTTCCCGCAGCGGGGTGATTCTCTGCCATTGCCCGAACCTTGTCCCTTAGTAGTAAATCATAAATCAGTGGATGCAACTTGTCGCAAATTCTCTAAGCCGCGCTTTAACA
>JAJDEL010000021.1 GCA_029259835.1 Planctomicrobium sp.
ATTTTTTTTTAATTTTATTTTTTTGAACAATGTTGTCGTTTTGCCACCCACTTCATGTGTGTGGAAAAACGACAATGTCCTGTAATGCTCTCCTGAAGAGACAGAGAACTGGCGAGAAAAAGTCATGCCTGAGAAATCAATTTGGCCGGAACATGAAGTCACTCAGCAATTGGTAAAAGCCGTTGCCGAAGGGAGTGACCCTCAAGCTGTCAATGATCTGATGGAACGGCATCGCTCTGCATTGCGGCGGCTGATTCAGTTTCGCCTCGACCGAAAAATCGCTGGTCGCGTTGACGCGAGTGATGTTGTGCAAGATGTTCTCATCGAGGCAAATCGACGCTTGAAAGAGTACGTTGCTGACCCGTCGATGCCGTTTCACCTTTGGGTTCGACAACTTGCAAAAGACCGGATGATCGATCTGCATCGTCGGCATCACGCTCAGAAAAGATCCGTCGACAAAGAACAGCCACTCAATGCCCGGCGCTTCGGCGATCAATCATCGCTGGATCTGGCGGCACAGCTGCCAGATCAGGAATTGACACCTGCGGCAGCCACGATTCGTAAAGAACTCGAAGAACGTTTTCTGGAAGCACTTGATCAACTTGACGATGCTGACCGGGAAATCGTTGTCATGCGGCACGTCGAGCACATGGGAAACAGTGAGGTCGCCGAAGCGCTCGATCTCGCTCCGGCGGCTGCCGGAATGAGATATCTTCGAGCAATTCGACGACTGAAAGCAGTCCTCACCGATCCACCATCACAGGTTGAGAATGGCTGAAATTACCATTTGTAGCCTTCGCGTTCTGGTTCATCGCAACTGATGTCGCACTGATTGTTGTCGCAATCATCTTCATGGTCAGAAAAAGAGGAGCCAGCAACGTGTGACTTCACTCCGCCGTATGGTTTCCTTGCAGAAAACCCGGAAGTGAAGTAGCTCTGGTTGAGAGAACCAATGGCGTCGGCGACGTCGTTGAGTTCGGCATTCACTGCGTGTTGAATTTCAGACATCCCTACGACTAAGCCAATCACAAGGATCGTTGCAACAAGGACAAGTTCGGCAGAGACGATGAATCCACATTCATCGGCGAGGAGAGAGAGCAAGAGCTTGGACATTGGTTCAACTTTCTTTCTTGGAACCTGTGACGGACTTCGCATTTTTAAAAACAGAACACAGAGCACGAGTGCAAATGTGGAGAGAGCCTGTTCTTAATGAGTCCTGAAAATTGTTTGACGAAGCTTTCTCAACGCAGGGAGCATGCCAGACAGCGAATGAAAAAGAGGAATTTCGGCGCAAAACAAAGTGTGAAAAGAGGTTGCCGGGATACTTTGAAATCCCTCTTTGAGGCCTGCGCATGCGCAGCGTCAAGCAATCAGAACGCGATGTTTCGTCGACGCGCAAAGATGCTGAAACAACTCGCCACATAATTCAGAGATGAGGCGAATCGTAAGAAAGGTTCCAGCCTGGCAGGCTCTCAACCACCAGACCGGAAAGAAAGTTAGTTGAGAAAACAGCACGTCAAGTGCCGAAAAAACAACATCTCACGAGCAGAGAGAGATTGTTTCTGGCTTAACTCAAGTTGAGAACCTGAGTTAGCGACGGGATGGAAAGTTCAACGAAACGATGCCCAGAGTCACCAGCGCGTTACAAGTGTTTCACAAGCTTGACATCGTGTCGTCCCAGCCTGCACAGAATGTCAACGTCAACCAGTCGTGTCGGTCAATTTTTTGCCATCAGCAATATCCTTGTCACCTCCGGACGACATCGATAACGAAAAGGATGTCTTCCAGAGAGACCCCGTGAGATGTGCAGCAATGTCGGTGATTTCCAGAATGTTCCAGAGGCGTACAGCGTTCCGAATCGGCTCGGTGAATAGACTGGTCCAATGATCGGTAATCGAACCTGCCCACCATGGTTGTGACCTGACAACATCAAGTCGACGAAAGCAGCCTGCGCGCTCGGATAGTTGTCCGGCGTATGTGAAAGCAGCAATTTGAAATCGGCTTCGCCTGAAAAGTCCGGCTGCGATCCCATCCAGGGAGTTTCGTCACCCCCAATTTGCAAGACCTTACCACCGATTTCGATATCTACTGTTTGCGACGCGACGTCGATCCATCCTTGCCGCGTCATAGCATCGCGTACTTCTTCCGGCCGCTGGTACCAGTCATGGTTGCCCAGGATGAAATAGTTCCCGTGCTTGCCCTTGAGTTGGCCGAGCGTGTCTGGAATCCATTCGACGAGTTGCATATTGTCGATCAGGTCTCCGGAAAAGCAGACGAGATCGACAGGGTGCTCCGCTGCCAGTTCGCTCACTCGCTCAAAAAACGATTTCCCGACCGTTCCATAAAAATGCCAATCGGAAATATGGAGTATCGAGAGTTGATCAAACTCTCGAGGGAGCGACTCCAATAAAAGTGTTTTCTCGTTAAATTCAACGTGGAATTGCTCATTGATTCCAAGCAGAGCGAGCCGACGGTACTTGCCGTTCTCCACTGGGCGCTTCCCGAAATGCTCGGCGATGTCGACAAGATTTGAAGTGATCGAAACAAGCATCGATGGTGGTCGTCGAACAAAATGCCCGAGCGATGTCGTAGCAAGCAATACAAATCCGACGGAACAGACTCCAACCATGCCCCACCAGAGCGGAGAGAGTGCGGACCAACTTCCTCCTAAAAGCAATTTGGGGCCAGTCAGCCCAACGTTGACAACAAATAAAACCGGGCCGAGAAGAATCATCACATCGTGGAATCTGCGGAGACGGTGTAATGTCGGGCACCGCCACGGCAGCGCATGCGTTCGATTCACATAAGCAACCCACAACGCCGTATGACCAGCGATCAGCAAAAGAAAAACAAACACATTGAGCCAGTCCATGGCAGTCGCTTTGTTGATAATGAAGTAAGAGCAACGGGGGGGGGGAGTCTAGCTCACTCTCCAATTATGTGCGAGTAAACTTAGGGCCGGTTCTACTGCGCTGTCAGGATGCATCTACTTTGGTTCAACGACTATTGATGTGCGACGTCGAAACAGACGTGAAGGCCGATCTTGAAAACATGATTTCGATGGACCATATATTATGCTCCCCTGACACTTGTTGTTGTCGCTTCGTTGACGTCATCTCAATGATGACTTGAGTGAAAACGATCTGTTTTAATCGATTTGAACTCGAAGGCGAAGAAGAAATTTGGAACACTAATCTTCAC
>JAJDEL010000201.1 GCA_029259835.1 Planctomicrobium sp.
TGTTTATGTGAGGGGCACTGAGGACTCGGTTGATTGCACTTCTCGCGGAAACCAGTTTTGAGTTTTGACGCAAAACTTGACCAGCATGAGCATGAGTGGGACTTCAATCAGCACTCCGACCACCGTGGCAAGCGCTGCTCCGGACGACAATCCATACAGCATGGCGGCGGTCGCGGTGGCAACTTCAAAATGGTTTGAAGCACCGATCAGGGCGGTCGGCGCGGCGTTCTCGTAAGTCAGTCCAAGTGCTTTTGAAAGTCCATAGCCCAATGCAAAAATCAGTACCGTTTGGAGAAACAGTGGAATCGCGATCCAAAGAATCGTCAATGGGTTACTGAGAATCGTTTCTCCCTTGAATGAAAAGAGCAGAACCAGTGTCGTCAACAATGCAGCAATCGTGACCGGAGTTAAAACGTGCAGAAACTTTTCGCGGAACCACACTTCACCCTTTCTGGTGATCAACCATTTGCGGGAGAGATACCCTGCCACCAGCGGAAGTGCTACATAGGCTCCGATAGAAATCAGTAATGCCTGCCATGGAACTGGAAGCTTCCCGACACCGAGCAAGAATCCACCGAGAACTCCGTACAAAACCAACATTGTTAGCGAGTTGATGGCGACCATCACCAGAGTGTGGCTGTCGCTTCCTCTGGCAAGAGATCCCCAAACGAGCACCATCGCTGTGCAAGGAGCCACTCCCAACAATATGCAGCCAGCCAGATAACTTCTCCAGAGCGGAACCTGCAACATCTTGACGCCGTCCACCAAAACAACTTCACCTGCACCGTATTCGGCTCCGACAGTCAGGTTCGCACCCAATGGTATTTTTACGAAATCCACGGCATCGGGACCAATAAACTCAAGGAAGACCGTCCCAAGAAAAAAACTGGCGATCGCGTACATTGTGAACGGTTTAATCGCCCAGTTGATGAAGAGCGTCAGCCCCACCGGTCGCACAGCTTTGCCTGCTTGCAGCACTTCGCTGAAATCGATCTTCACCATGATCGGATACATCATGAAGAATAAACACAGGGCAATCGGAATTGAAACGACAGGTGCCTCGTTGACATAAATTGCCATGCCATCAAGTCTCTGTGCCAGTCCAGGCGCCAGCTTTCCCAAAACGATTCCGGCAACAATGCACAGAGCGACCCAAAGCGTAAGGTAACGCTCAAAGAAGCTCATTCCTTTCTCGTTTGAAGCAGGGCAGTCATCCGTATTCATGTCTGTTGTATTCCTTAAGGAGTCTTCCTGGTGACTTCCATGGTCTCATTGCCAATTCACCATGTGTGAAATAAAAATCTACCTGAGTGTTGTCTTCCGTAGTTCGACGTCGGTCTTCAATACAGTTTCCAGGCACATGAAGAACCCATCGAGGCAGCCGCACGTCACTCGGTAATAGCTAAGTGCGCCTTCTTTGCGGACATCAATCAGACCAACATTTTTCAGCACTGCCAGATGCTTCGAGACCGTAGATTGATCCGCCCCTACTTCATTCGTGAGATCCCCGACACACATCTCTTGATTCTGGAGCAAGTCCAACATCAGTAACCGGCTCGGATGCGCCATCGCTTTCGCAATTTTTGCGCGGGCTTCATATTGTTGACGAGTTTTCTTTCTCATGGCGATATTGCCATTATTGCATGTGAGGCGGATTTATCAACAGTCAATCGTGAATCTCTCCCTACGCCTCATACCCCAAATTCGGGGCGAGCCAGCGTTCGACTTGTTGGATCGTCATGCCGGTTCGTTCGGCGTAGCTTTCGACTTGGTCTTTTGTGATCCGGTCGATGCTGAAATAGCGGGCTTCTGGGTGAGCGAAGTAGAGGCCACTCACCGATGCAGCGGGCCACATTGCGTAGGATTCTGTTAAGGAAATCCCAGTCGTGTTCTCTGCGTCGAGGATGTCGAAGAGTGTTCGCTTCGGAGTGTGGTCCGGGCAGGCTGGGTAGCCGAACGCAGGGCGGATGCCACGGTATTTCTCGGAGATGAAGTCTTCAGTTGTGAGGTCTTCATCTGCACCGAAACTCCATTCTTTCCGAACGAGCTTGTGAAGGTATTCCGCGAATGCTTCGGCGAGACGGTCCGCGAGCGCTTTCGTCATGATGGAATTGTAGTCGTCATGGTCGGTTTCGAATTTCTTCACAAGCTCATCACAACCGAGACCGGTCGTGACTGCGAATGCACCGATGGTATCGGCGCGACCGGAGTCCTTTGGAGCGATGTAATCGGCGAGGCTGCGGAAGTCTTTCTGACCTTTGCGTTCCCATTGCTGACGCAGCATCGGGAATGTGGCAAGACTCGTTTCTGGTGACGTTGGTTCATAAAGCACGATATCGTCGTCAATGCTGTTCGCCGGCCAGAAGCCGTAGACGCCTTTGGCTTGTAGTAACTTCCCAGCAGTGATTTTATCAAGGAGTTCGTTCGCGTCGTCGAAGAGTTTCCTTGCTTCAACGCCGAGCTTTTCGTCTTCAAAGATTCTCGGGTACTTGCCTCGTAGTTCCCAGGTGCTGAAGAATGGCGACCAGTCGATGAACTCTCGCAGTTTCGACAGTTCCATCTCTTCGATTGTTCGAGTCCCTAGAAACGATGGCGTTGGGATATCGACGGATGCCCAATCGGTCGTGAAGCGTCTCTCTTGGGCTTCAGAGTACGAGACGAGGTTGCGTTTTTGCCGACCACTGAATGCGATGCGATCTTTCTCTTGAGCTTCGATATTCTTCTGAACAAACGCCGGTTTTTTGTCGGCATCAATGAGCGATTCCACCGCCGGAACCGACAGTGAGGCATCGAGGACATGCACGACCGGCTCGTCATAGTGCGGAGCGATTTTTACTGCGGTGTGACGTGCCGAAGTCGTTGCCCCGCCGATGAGAAGTGGAACTGTAAAACCGTCGTTTTTCATCTGTTTGGAAACGTAGATCATCTCTTCCAGAGATGGCGTGATCAGACCGGAGAGGCCGACGATGTCTGCGTTGTTTTCTTTAGCAGCTTGCAGGATTTTCTCTGCAGAGACCATGACTCCGAGGTCAATAACGTCGAAATTATTGCAACGCAGGACGACACCGACGATATTCTTGCCGATGTCGTGGACGTCTCCTTTGACGGTCGCGAGAACAATAGTGCCGCGTCCGGAACTGCTGGCGAGACCAGCGTCGACTTTCTCTTGCTCCATGAACGGTTCAAGATAGGCAACCGACTTTTTCATCGCGCGGGCGGACTTAACGACTTGCGGCAGAAACATTTTTCCGGCACCGAACAGTTGCCCGACAACACTCATCCCATCCATGAGCGGTCCCTGAATAATGTTGAGAGGCCGTCCATATTTTTGCCGTGCTTCTTCGGTATCTGCTTCAATGAAGTCGGTAATGCCTTTCAGTAGAGAATACTGGAGCCGTTCTTCGACAGTGCCGCTTCGCCACTCCGCAACTGTCGCTTCGTCCTTGTTTCCGGATTGCTTGGCTTTGATCTCTTCGGCATAATCAATGAGGTGGTCGGTCGCATCGGGGCTTCGATTGAGTAACACATCTTCGATCAGGTCGCGCAGCTTGGGGTCGATCTCATCGTACACTTCCAACTGTCCGGCGTTGACAATTCCCATGTCGAGACCGGCGTTGATCGCGTGGTACAGGAAGCAGGCATTGATCGCTTCACGGACGACGTTGTTCCCTCGAAACGAAAACGAAACGTTACTCACGCCGCCGGATGTTTTCGCGCCGGGGCATTCTTTCTTGATCCGTTTGATCGCTTCAAAGAATTCAACTGCGTAGTTGTTGTGTTCCTCCATCCCTGTCGCAACGGTGAGAATGTTGGGATCGAAGATAATGTCTTCTGGCGGGAAATCTGCTTGTTCAGTCAGGAGTTTGTACGCGCGTTTGCATATCGCGACTTTGTTGTCGGCAGTCACAGCCTGACCTTCTTCATCAAAGGCCATCACAACGACTGCCGCTCCATATTTGCGGATCGTCCGTGCCTGTTCGAGGAATTTTTCCTCACCTTCTTTCATGCTGATCGAGTTGACGATTCCTTTGCCTTGAACACATTTCAGTCCAGCCTCGATGACCTCCCATTTTGAGGAATCGATCATGATCGGAACGGTCATGGCATCATCGGAAAGCAGCCAGAGGAATTTCTGCATGCACGCCTGCGAATCAAGCAGACCTTCGTCCATGTTGACATCGATGATGTTCGCCCCACCTTCAACTTGCCCTTGCGCGATCGAAAGTGCCTCGTCGTATTTTTCCTCTTTGATTAGCCGTGCGAACTTGCGTGAACCGGTGACGTTCGTACGTTCACCGACCATGCAGAAGTTGGACTCCGGCGTCAGTTCGTAACGGATGAGGCCTGAGTAATTAGAAACCGCAGTTGCACCGGACGATTTTCGTGCAGGCAGATCTTCAACAGCAGCCCCGATTTTGCGAATGAAATCAGGTGTTGTCCCGCAACAACCACCGACGATGTCGACCCAGTTGTTTTCCGCCATGAAGCGAATGTTTGAGGCGACTTCATCCGGATTCGAATTGAAGCCGCCCATGCCATCCGGCATCCCGGCATTTGGATAGCAGGAAATTTTGCAGTTCGCGAGGCGACTGAGCGATTCGATGTGCGGTCGCATTTCCTTCGGACCCAGAGCACAGTTCAAGCCGATGCTGAACAGCGGCATGTGTGCAACGGAAGTGTAAAATGCTTCAACGGTTTGGCCTGTCAGAGATGTTCCAGTGTCGAAAATCGTCCCGGAGACCATGATCGGAATGTGCACGTTCTTCTCTTTGAAGACAGTGTCGATTGCGAAGAGAGCCGCTTTCATGTTGAGGGTATCGAAAGACGTTTCCGGCAGGAGAATATCGACTCCTCCGTCAATCAAGCCGCGAACTTGTTCCGCGTAAGATGCGACCATGTCGTCAAACTTGACAGGCCGTTCGCCGGGGGCGTCGGCATTCATTGAGAGCTGACGATTCGTCGGACCGATGCTGCCAGCGACAAATCGAGGTTTGTCGGGTGTTTTCTTAGTGAATTCGTCCGCGACCTGCTTTGCGAGTTCCGTCGCTGTTTTGTTGATTTCGTAGGTCAGATGGTCGAGTTGATACTCTTCGAGCGTGATAATACTGGCCGTAAACGTGTCGGTTTCAATGATGTCCGAGCCAGCCTCCAGGTAGCTGCGATGGATACCCTGAATTAAATCTGGTTGTGTGAGAACCAGAATATCCGCCTGATTTCGGAGGTCAATCGGATGTGTTTTAAAGCGTTCGCCACGGTAATCGTCTTCACTGGGATTGTTGGAAAAGACCAACGCCCCGATCGACCCATCCAGAAGGAGAATGCGCTGGGAGAGTATTTCGTTTAATTTATCTTCAGTCGAAGTCATGAAGCTGGGCAAGGGATCGAGGGGCAAGAGGCGAGTGTCAAGTAAGATTAGCCGCACACTTTAAGTGTACGGCTAAAGTGTTGATACGTCAGTTGTATTCAGTTTACAAAAGAAATCAACTGGTCACTTCAGCGCGTCCATTTTACTCATCCACATCCCTTTCGGGAGGCAGCCGATTGAGGCGACGATGAGTTGGGACATGACAAACAACGCCAGATATGCCAACACGCCTTCGGTGAAACCGTAGCTGTGCTTGCCGACCCCAAGTTCGTTGACGCCAAACCAGGACCAGCTGACGACCGCGTTGCCAAGCACAGCAAGCACGGCAGTGCCTCGGTCTTTGACGAGGTTCCCCCAGCGAGCATGAATGACGAGGGCATTCCACAAGACAATGATCAATGCGCCGTTCTCTTTCGGATCCCAACCCCAGAATCGTCCCCACGAATCATCAGCCCACAGACCACCGAGGACAGTCCCGACAAAACTGAAGAACGTTGCGAAGCAAAGGACGCCGTAAGTCATTCTGGCGATTTCTTTGCCGAAATTGCGGTCCTTCACCATGGAACTCCACATTCCGAAAAATCTTCCAGCGAATTGTTCTGAAGTTTCTTTCCCCAAAGCTGGTGTGCAGATTCCGAGAATCAGATACAGCATCCCAAGCAGCCCGGCGAGGTACGTTGTTGCATATCCGAGTGTGATGCAGACGACATGCGTCGCCAACCAGAATTGTGTGTCGAGGACTGCTTCCAGAACAACAAACGTGTCGCCGTCGCTGGCGAGACCATCCGCGATCCTCAGTGTCATAAAGCCTGCCGCTGCACCAACGAGATTCGCAACACCGAGTTTGGAAATTCGTTCAAGAATCAAGCCTCCGAAGACAACAGACCAGCCAATAAAGATCGCCGAGGAATAGAGATTCGTCACCGGTGGTCGACCAGAGATATAAATCCGTCCAATTAATGCTGCGGTGTGGATGACAAAAATTGTGGCGATCATCCAAAATGATGCGCGTTGGAAGACTTGCGGCCAAAAGAGCCAACCGAGTGCGGCGAGAACTCCTGCGAAGACGTACAACCAGGAGGCGAGGTTAAACGCGCCGAACCGGTTGTAGAGTGCTTCGAAGCTTGTTTTCGCCATCAGACCGGCGTCTTCTTCGGTGTGTTCAGCAGTTTCCAGAAGTTGTTTGTATTCTGCGAGTGTCTTGTTGAATTTTTCGACCTCGCCTTTGTCGTAGGCGTCAATCATGGCAACGAACGTGCCGAGGGCAGGTGGTTTGTCGTAGT
>JAJDEL010000202.1 GCA_029259835.1 Planctomicrobium sp.
GGAGTTGATGGAAGAGTTCGCAACATTGAATGAACAAGCACCGCGCGACGGATTATGGAATTAGGATAGCTGGTCAAGGAGCTAATTGAGCCGTTCATTTCAATTGAACGGAGATCTTGCGCGAACTTGTGTTCACTTGATAGTTCAGCAGAAACTCATCAACCGCTACTTTGTCTGTGAGCGTGATCGTTTCCCGTTCACCTGTCATTCGATTTGGAGTGAGACCGATTTCAACTGCAATTTCATTGTTGGCCATCTGTGCGTCTAACAGTGCGCTGGCAAGGGCAAGTCGATAACGCAACTGCGGATAGATCGGGCAGTGCCGTGTTTGAAACGCCCAGCGGTCAAGGAGAATCGGAACGCGTTCTTCGAACGGAGCAGGTTGACCACAGAGAGATTGTAAGTGTTTCGGGAAACGATCAACGGCGTTCTGATCGACCAGAACACGAACCCTTTCTGGACGGGGTGAATAGACTGCCCAGGCCGGCCAGTGATCGTACCAGCCCCAGTTTTCAAGGATTGGCAACACGAGCATGAGGCCAGTCAGTAAGTATGCCAAACGATTTGTCGCTCGAAGTTCGACAGGTTCCATCGATGGTGATGCTGTGTTCCAGAACAAAATTACATTCTGAAAGATAAAGTACACGTTCCAAAGTAGGACGCCGTTCTCATGGTCAAGTCCCAGTGGGCCTAATGTGATCAGCAGTGTGACGTGCATCACGCAAGATGAAATGACTCCAAGACGATAAAACCGATGGCTCAACAAGAGCAGGGCAGTGATGAATTCACCAATCGGAAACAGTGAAACAATCACCAGGCAAGTTCGTTCTGACCAGAAACTGTTATCGATTGAGAATGGTTTCAAAAGACCGTTGAGTAAAAGTTGTCCATGTCCCGTCAAGAATGCGTAGTCGAATTTGGAGACTGCGGAGTAAACATAAATGCTCACAACGATCCACCGACAACACTTCAGCCCAACACGGTCAGGAGAAATCGATAGCACGGTTGCCACGAGAAGGAATTGAAGTGCCCAGGGCTGCAGTCGATGTTGATCAAGTAGAACGAGCCCGATAAAGCAGAAAAGGTAGATCGCTTGGACATACCACCTGCGGCGGGATTGACTTCGCTCCCCGATTAAGAGAAATGATGAAAGTCCAAGTCCTGCAAGCAAGGCTAGGTCGACCCATGCAGGGACAGCGCATAGAAGGCTGAACCAGGGGATCTGCGGGTTACTTGACGAGGCAGGTAAGCACCACATTCCCCAAGTCGAAGTCAACAACAAAATTGTGAACAGGCCAATAAGCCGTTGAATTACCGTCATTTGAGTTGAATTATCAGTCATTCGCATTCATCTGTTTTTCATTCACCATCGATTTTCAGAAGAGAATCCTACCATGTCACGAATTCATCGAGGTATAATGTACGAGTAGTTTCAAAATGGAGAATCTGGTGTCAGCAAACATTTTCAATTTGCTTCTGGTCGCTGCGTTTGTCTTGGTCTTCTCAAACGGGGTAGACGCTGGTCCGCCGCACAGGGCGGGGCGATCATATCCGCTTGTTTACGGGGCAACCGGTCGTCCGTACGGGCCGACGCAATCTCACTATCAGTACGAACGTCGCTATGGGCGACCTTGGCACGGCGGCGGACGTTCCAGTCATCGTAGTTATTACGCAGGTGGTTCCCATCCTGGATCTGCATACATCCCTGCGTTTAGCTATCCTGGATCGTTCCACTACTACGGGCTTTCGACACCGATTTATGCAACTCCGAATGTCATCTACTCCGGTCCCGCTTATCCACAATTTGGCATCTATGGTGCATTCGGGTCAATTCCCGGCGTTCCAACAATCAACCACGTGCCATATCAAAATGGCGCGACTGGGCAAACGATGATCGGGAGAGGGTTCCAACCTGACCCGTTTTTTCCGCCACCTGCGAACAACGAATTAAACGGCCCTGTTGAACCACAACCGATTCTCGAAGAGTCAACGCCCGAACAACGGGAACGAGCTTTGAGGTTGCGAGTGCTGGGTGATGAGGCGTTTGCAAAAATTGACTACCGAGAAGCAGGCGAACGTTACCGCGAAGCGACGAAAGTCGCTCCAGATTTGGCAGATGCGAGATTTCGTCTCGCCATTTCACTTGCGGCACGCGCTCGTTTTTACGAAGCCGTTGAGCAATTCAAAATCGCAACTGAACTCGATATGGACTGGCCATCGAGAGGTGTGACTCTTGACCAATTGTACGAACTTCAAGATCCGCAGGACTGGATGAAACGCGACGAAAAAAATCGAATCAAAACCCGCATCGCAGAGTGGACCAACCGCGACGTACGTGATCCGAATCGATTATTTCTATTGGCTGCTGTGATGATGCTCGACGGAGATGCACGTGCCAAAAGTCTTCTGGAAACGGCGATTCGGATCAATGGCGTCGAACGGCATCTCATTGCGTTTCTCGCTCCACTTATGGGTGATGCCGACACTGTACAAAACAAAGATCAGCGAAATCGTGTCGAACCATTGATCGTCGAGCCAGGACGAAACGAGGGAGGTTTTGTTCCACCAGCACCTGAACCGGTACAGAATCGAGGAGAGATCATCGGAGCCGAGAGAAATCGCCGAGTTTTCGAAAAGCCCCAAGACCCAATTCCTCCTCTACCAGAACTCCTGGAAATTGTTCCACCACCAAAGTCACTTCCACCGGAACCAAGCTCGAGCGAACCAGAGGCTGAACCGAACGGTCCGGCGCTGCCGCCTTTGCCGTAGGAACGTGTTATATTACTTTTAAAAATTCGGTTCCGAGGCAATGGCAAAATACTTCCGGCGGCGAAGTAAGATACATCTTCCGATTACGTTGAGTGTCAGTTTAATGGTACTCAACGTGACATTGATGATTTGCTGGATCATTATGCTTTCACAGCAATCACTCTGGGGAGCGCTCACGATTGGGGTTCTGGCATTTACACTTATTTTAGCTGGGCTTTCTGTCTGGTTGGTTCTGACGCTCAAGGAAATTGGTCTCAATCATCGTCAGGCAAATTTCGTTGACAGCGTCACTCACGAATTGAAATCACCGATTGCGGCACTACAGCTTTATCTCGAAACGCTGCGAATGCGTGATTTGACTGTCGAAAAGCGAGAAGAGTTTCACGGGATCATGGCGAGTGAGCTTCGGCGTCTGGATAGTTTGATCAGCCAACTTTTAGAAGTCGGTCGGTTGGATGCGTTGGGAGACAACGAAGAGCCTGTCGATATCGAAGTCGGGCCACTCATTCAACAGTACGCAGAGACCTCTTGCCTGAACTGGCACGTGAAGCTCGATGATGTTTTTACTTTTGAAGTTGAACCTGTTGTCATCCGAGCCAAGAAGCTGATTCTCGACCTCGTTTTTTCGAATCTCATTGACAATGCAGTCAAGTACAGTGGTGATCCTCCGCAAGTGTTGGTTGTTGTCAAATCACACGGTCGCAGCCGAATCAAAATTCAAATCACGAACAACGGAACAGGTATCTCTCCAGATGACCGCAAACAAGTTTTCCAAATTTTCTACCGAGGAGGCAGCGAACTTGAACGCCGCCGCAAAGGGACCGGACTTGGACTCTATATCGTCAACAC
>JAJDEL010000203.1 GCA_029259835.1 Planctomicrobium sp.
GCCACTATATCGGCAACCAATGCATTAGATCGCGCAAAAAATCTTCCTCCGAATGTTCGACACTCTCTTGATTCCGCAACATCTCTTGCTGCAGTCCTGATTGCAGTGGGCAAAAAAGATGATGCACGCGAATTCATCCGCAAACAATTTGCAAATGCGGAACGAAAACTTGGCACGCGCGGAGATGCGTCCGTCCTTTGGCGAGCGGCACTCGATTCACATACATACGATGTCGGTTTAGAAGCATCCCGTCCTTACCATGTCGTGATGCCAGAATCGCTTCGCATCGGCGTGATTGAAACCCTGGTCGCGCATGGGTATCCCGATGAAGCATGGGGGTTAATCGAATCAGCAACGTCGATTGACAGCAAGGATGCTTGCCGGGCTGCCTGGGCTGGAAGACTTGCAGAAATTAAACCAGAGTCGGTCACTGCGACGCTGACTCAGGCGATTGCAGACGAGGAAACTTCTCCAACAGGGAAGACGCGTGCCTGGGCAGCCGTTGCCTCTCACCTGAAAACAAAGGAATTGGATCAACCGGCGAACGCGGCTCTTGATTTAGCGGTTGCAGCGGCTGCCGAAATTGCGGCCCCGAAACCGGAAAAAATTCCTTCAATGAAAGCGATTTATGACAGTTCTGGGAAACCATATCTGGGGCTTTCAGATCCATCTCAAGAAGAATCTTCTGCGCTCGCGTGTGCAGATGTCGCAATCGTCTCCATGCAGTTCAACTTAGCTGATCAATCAAAAGAATTCATGGAAAAGGCCATGGTTTACGCCAGGGCGACAACTCCTGGTCCAGTACAGACTCAGCAATTGTTTGATGAGTGCCAAAAGCGGGAAGCGACCGTAAGAAGTCAACTACAGGCAACATTAGGCAAATCCGGGAATGAATTGCGCATTGCCTTTAATCGCTATCGACGGCAGTGTGAACGACTCAATGACATGGCCTCGGATCGTTTTGCATTCCAGGTGAAGATACTACGGGGCATTGCAAAAGCAGGGTTAATTCAACCAGTCTGGGATTTTTCAGTCACCTGGAATGGCAAAAGCGAAATCAACGAGAGAGAGGCATACTTTGACTCTTCGTTGCCTGGGTTGTTGATTGTCCTCTCTGCCTTAAAAGGGGATGACAAACTGAAAGCGGACATTTCAGCCGCTTTTAAACAGGCACCTGAAATCGACAAAATCGATGGTGGCATCGGAACTGCGAAGCGACGTCTTAAAAATAATAACTTAAAAAGTGCCGCCGAATTTCTTCGAGGTTTTTACAGAACAGCAGCCCGGAGTGATCGGAATCGAGCCGATATCGAAGTCCTTGGAATTATCGCAGATGTTCAACAAACGAATTCGGTTGCAGACGTGTTTGAATTCCTGACGACGATTTCAGACCCTTCGATCAAGCAAGACGGGTTCTTGCTATTCGCTGCATACACAGTTCAGGCTGGGACAGCTTCTGAATTCTGGGACTTGCTCAACACGCCGAAAATTCGCGATCTTGGCGCTTTGGAAAAGATCGCAGTCTTTCGAGGTTTTGTGACCGGTATTTCTAACAAGAAAAACACGCCCACTTCATCTTCTAGTGTGGAAGTATCTGGAGACGAGTGATCCGGGGAACTGAAAGCGTCCACTCTTACCGTTTCTTTAACATTGCCTTGAGACGGCGTTGAGCGCGGAATCCGGAGTAGAGAAGACTATCTCGCAAGCGGTTATTTCCGACTGCCCAAGGCGAAAAACCTTTCTCTCGCAACGAGCGATTCATCTGGTGGAGCGCTCTACGGCGGTCGAGGTCGGGAGTGCGGAATGTGATGCTGAACGAAACCGAGACTGCATCTCCGTTCTTGACCCAGTGCGGAAAGGTCACCGGGAAGTGCAGGCCTTTGCCAGGCTGCAAATCAAATTTCCAGCCAGCGTCGTTGTGTTCAGGATTGAGTTGGAGATTGCGGCCGCGATCAGAATAAAAGTGCTCTAGATCCTCTTCATTGAGAATCGATTCGTCGCGACCGTCGAGCATTCGAATTTCTTTGCTACCACGAATTTGTAACAGGAAGTTGTGCTCTGGGTCGATGTGATACGGAGTCACTGACCCCGGTGAGGTTACAAACACAAACGCCTGAGCCTGCGTCATTCCTGGAGTGATCGATTCGGTGTATGGTCGTAACTGATCCAAGCAAGCATCCAGCAATTTGCGGTATTCAGGATCGTTTTCCACGTACTTGAGTACGATCCACGATTCGCATTCTTCGATTCTACGAACTGTTTCTTCCGGCGAGAGGCCATTGCGTGGAGTCAACTCTGGATCGAGGCTGATTGGCAGTTTGCCAGCGTTATACTCGATGCACTCTTCCGGTAAAGATTTCGTCAGTTCGACGATACGGTCTAGCTGAAACAATGGGTGATCACATAATTTGTGTTCAATTAAGAATGGTGTTCGTGCGAAGTGATTTTCGAAATCAATCGGATTGAGCGACAGGAAATTCTCTGACGAGGCATTCGCGACTGTCGATGGTGTGGTCACTGGTTGAGGCGCAACGACTGTTTTCATAACGTCATCCCTTAGCAGCAGTATGTGATGTCAATTGTTCTTTGATCTTGCATTTCGTACGGTTCGCTTGATCGCTCTGAGCAGTGGCAATGATCCGAGAACGAAATTAGCGAGAGGGCGGCCTGTTGAAACGACGAGATGCTGAATGGAACGTCGTTCAGACCACAATCGATTGATCATCGGGTGGCTCGGAGCCGCGCAGGAATCGAACCACTGATGCGAATTCTCTTCGATAGAATTTTGCGTGAGGTGCAATTGCAGTAAGACTCCAGGCGAATATTTTTTGTAGTTCTCATTGAATGCGATTTTGTAGGCGAATTTTCCTTGTGACGAAAGTAGAGTGACCGCCATTGCAATCGGCTCGCCATCGAGGAAAATTCCCCGCATCTCGAGGCCACTTTGCTCAAATCCTTTTGAAACCAGTTCACGGAAGAATTGTTCTTTGTCTGGGGACTGAAGCATGGCGGTTTCTTCATCACCTTTCCAACTCCTTGCTTCAAGGTCAAGAAACCAGCTTGCCCAACAGTCAGAGTGGCGAGGATCGGTGTTCGTCCTAAATTCAACCTGCCCCAGGCCGTCGAGACGCCGCCGCATGCGACGATAACCCCTCAGGTGATGACCACCGAATGTCTGTTTGAGATACTTGTCATAGTCGAGATCAGTTCGCAGTTCGGCACGGGAATAATGGTCGTACTGATATGTGGTGAGCAGGTCGTCACGGATCAGTGAGTGGAATTCCTGATGAACGCGTCCCGATGCGCCGTTCATCGGGAGTTCGACGAGATCGATTCGAGGACTGACGCACTTCACGTGCTCCATGACGATGCGCCAGACTGACCGTTCGAAGCCAGAGCGAATCAGCGGAGTCGTCAGGAAACTCATTTCCGACTTCCACAAAGAGAGTCGGCGAAGACCGCACGGCCCTTTTTGAAGAAGGAACGGAAAGAAGCCGAGCAACTCGTGAGATTCAGAATTTTGAACAACAACGATTCGCCACTGGACTGCTTGATCAAGGTGACTGGTGGCCGCTTGAAAAAAGGCAGGCTCATAGAAAGTGTTGCTCTCTGATGCATGACCCGCCAGGTTTGACCATTCATTCAAAAATGAATTCAGCGTCTCTGGAGACGTTAACGTGCAGGCAATCGCTCCTTCGATATGCGTCGATGGACCGATTGAAGCAAGTTGTTTGACCTCTGTTGTAGGCTTTTTAGGGACAGACTGAATGAACTCTGTTTCAGGCATTCTTGGCAATTCTATGATCAAGACACGATTGAATTTTGAAAACCTACAACGCATGGTTAAAAAATCATGGATTCTGTAGAACATCACGCCGTTTGCCATGTGAACTGTTTCAACGCGCTGACAGAATTCCGTGGACCATTGCAATCAGAACCAAGACCTGTTTGAATCAAACTCATTAGATCACAGCTTCTACACGAGAGGTCGGAAAATGAGTTCATGCTGCGCGACACGGGTCTTTCTGATGACGGGGTTCTTCCTGTTGATTTTCCACAACACACCGGTTCATTCAGCAGAATCGGACGCCAAGAAAAATTCCAGGCCGAACGTCCTGTTCATTGCCATCGATGATCTCAACGACTGGGAAGGTTGCATGGGCGGGCATCCACAAGCGAAAACACCATATATGGATCGACTGGCAGCGCGTGGAACTTTGTTCTCCAACGCACATTGTCAGGCCGCGTTATGCAATTCTTCGCGCACAAGTCTGATGACAGGTTTGCGACCTTCCACGACCGGCGTCTATGCCCTGCAACCATGGTTTCGAAAGGTTGAGAAATTCAAAGACCACGTCACCTTGCCACAGCATTTCAAAGCGGCAGGTTACAAAACATTGACGACCGGAAAAATTTACCATGGTGGCTATCCGCCAAGAAAAGAACGCGCGGCGGAGTATGATCTCTGGGGACCAGGTGCAGGGGTTGGTGTTCGTCCACCTCAAAAACTCGTCGAAACACCGATGGGCAACCACCCGCTCGTTGACTGGGGAACATTCCCTCACAAAGATGAAGATAAAGGAGACTGGAAAGTTGCGAGTTGGGCAGTCGAGCAATTGGAATCTCCGCCTGATGAACCATTCTTTATGTCCGTCGGATTCTTCTTGCCACATGTTCCTTGCTATGCGACACAAAAATGGTTCG
>JAJDEL010000204.1 GCA_029259835.1 Planctomicrobium sp.
GGCAACTTTTGTCCCCTCTCCCTGGGGGGAGAGGGTTAGGGTGAGGGGCGAAGCTCAATTTTCAAAGAGGTTCTTAAAAGCACGGACCAAATTCCGATTATTCACACACAATCGTTACGAATTTCCAACCTTTCATTTCCCAACGTGTCCTTACTAATGACTTCGAACGACGAACCTCGCTCGATTTACGTCCTTCTCGGCGGCAACTCTCGTGAACGTGAGATCAGTCTACAGTCCGGGGAGGCTGTCAGCCGCTCCCTGCAAGAATCTGGTCACGATGTCACTCTCATCGACCCGGCGAAGGTCGATCTCAACGAGGTCAATTGGGAAGTCAATCCCATTGCCGTGATCATGCTCCATGGAGAATTTGGCGAAGATGGTCAAGTTCAGGCTCAACTCGAATCGATGGGCATCACTTATACCGGCTGCAATGCGAACTCATCTCGATTGGCATTTCACAAAGCGGCTGCGAAAGAATTGTTCTCCAAAGCAAGTTTGAATACGCCAGCATGGCAACTGTTAAACGCGAACGCTTCGCCAGAAGAAGTCATTTCAGCGGCGAACATCCTCCAAGGTCCAGTGGTCATCAAACCCGAAAGCCAGGGGTCCAGCCTTGGAGTTTCTGTGATTGAGCATCAGGATCAATTGTGGAACGCGTTCAACGAAGCAAAGCAATTTGACGAAAAAATCTTGATTGAAACAGCCATTTTTGGTGAAGACTGGACTGTGGCGGTAATCGACGATCAACCACTGCCAGCTATTCGAATCTCATCTGAGAATCAATTCTTCGATTACTCCGCAAAGTACATTGATCATCAAACCGAGTACCACATTGCTTCAACTGCAGAAAGTAAAACTGCGCAGGTTGTGACAGATCTCAGCCTTCAAGCATGTCGAGTACTCGGAACATCTGGGCTCTGTCGTGTTGATCTGATGGTCGATCAACATGGAGTTGCATGGCTACTGGAAGTGAACACGATTCCCGGAATGACAGACCATAGCCTCGTCCCCAAGGCTGCGTCTTATCTCGGCTGGACGATGAACAACTTATGCGAGCAGATTCTCTTCTCTGCTTTAGCTGACCGTTAGAAACTGAAAACCGACCGTAACAGAAACGACAGTTTCGACCTTATCTGAAATCGTCAGTCTCTTGCAGATTCACTACGGAACTCGCAGCACCACCGCTCTCAGGTGGTAGGTTTCAGTGAGAAATCACTGCCGCTCTACAGATGGACATGCAGGCCGGGACTCGTTCCGGCATTTCAGATTCGTGTGACATCTTCCCAACCCCTGAATCCTTTTTCCAAAATCCTAACGACAACAATGCCTCCCGTAGCTAAGGCGAAAAAAACGAGGGGAGCCAAAAAAGCTCCTGCGAAGAAGGCGGCGTCTCCCAAGGAGACATCGCCCATCGTCATTGCTGCGCGCAGTTGGTTCTTTCGCCCTGCCCCGTTGATTATTACAGCGTTCATGGTTTCTGCTGTCGTTCTGGTTCCATACCTCCCGTACTTGCTGCCAAATCTCTCAGAGTTGGAAGAGTACAAGTTCGAAATGGAACAAATCGAGATCACCGAGCCGCAAGGCTGGGTGCCTGCTCATTTAGTCGAAGACATTCTCGTCCGATCTGACTTACCTCAACGGGTGTCGCTACTGAAGCCAGAGTTGTGCCGCGATGTTGCGAAGGCTTTCTCAGGCAATCCATGGGTTCGTTCAGTAGAATCCGTTCGTCTGACACAGAAGCCAGCTTTGCGCGCTCATCTCGAATACCGACAACCAGTTGCTCTGGTGGAATCCGCCAAAGGATTACTACCAGTTGATATTGAAGGCGTCTTGCTGCCAGCATCAGACTTTTCGGTGGACGACATCGATCGTCTGCCTCACATAAAGAATGTACAGTCCACTCCTGCCGGCAAAGCCGGTGAGCCGTGGGGAGGAATGCTGGTTACTTCCGCAGCAAAAATCGCGGCGGCGTTGACTCCTGAACACAACATGGAGAAATACTGGAACCGTTTCGAACTCACAGCCATTGTCGTTCCGACGATCAGAGAAGGCGCCGCCACTGAGGAAGAATTGATCTTCGAATTGTCAACGACCGGTGGTAGCCGAATCATATGGGGAAAGCCACCAGGAGCGGACGACCTGGAACCTACAGTCGAGCAAAAAATTGGCCGGATGGAGCAGTACCTTTCCAGCTACGGAAAGTTCGACGAACCAGACGGCCCCTACCGAGTCGACATCCGCCTCTTCGACTCCATTTCCCTCAGCCCACTCGGCAGAATAATTCGTTAGCTGTAAGTGTATTTTTCCCCTCGCAGGAACCACTCCTCGGAAACATTCACGCCATCAGGTACAAAACGGCATCGTCGGCTTTCTTTCTTGTTGTGTCGTCCTCTATGAAATTTCTGATCGTGTAAAAGCCATACAAGGTCTTGATCCGATGTGTCAGGCGGGCTTCGTCACGTTTGAGCATTCCTTCCCAGTAGACCGCATCTCGTGGGTCATAATCGGCTTTGACGACAGCACCGAGATCGCCTTCTACATCTGGCAAAGAACGCCATAATCGGATGTGTTGGTGGTGCGCTGACAACGCCTGCTGTGCGACTTCCTTGTAACCGAATCGATCAAGATCGGAAATTGCCGAGGCATGATTGATGATGTGCCATAATCCACCGAATCCTTGTTTCCTGATCGCTGCGGTTGAAATCAATTCACTGATCGTCACATCCACCATTTGCTGAATAGATTCGTACTTTGGAAAATTTTCGTTTGCAGACAACTTCACCTGATTTCCGGTCAGCCAACCTTTCTCTTTGCCGTAAAAGCCACGACCGGGAGGGACTTTGCTGAAGCCTTCTATCAGTTTGCGGATTCCGGTAACGATCTTCGGCGTGGCGTAGTCTTCGTGATCGTGGAGGGCACGGACAGCGAGTGAGGCGAAGATGATATTGTGACCGGACTGCTTCAGAGTGCCAACATTCTTCTGGAGCGCAGTCACAATCGACTTTATGGAGTCTGGTTTTGGTGACTCCTCAGGGAATGGTTCGAACAATTCGGGTGCTGTGACTCCGACCTTCTTAGCGTTGAACCAAATCGCCTCTTCGCCTGCGATCACACGATCAAGTTCACTTCCAACTCCCTGAAAAACCCTGTCAGGGAGTTCGCTCTGGTCTTCACTAAAAAAGTACCCAGCAGCAACAGCAGCCCCCAAGTGCCCAGCCATCGTCCCGGCATGGTGCGCGTTAGCAAGTCCACAAACACCCTTGTAAAGATAGTCGAACTCAATCATCGGATGGTTCCTCAGTTGTCGTCTGAATTTTACCGACCAAATCACCAACCTTGCCAGTCTCAAAAGCTGACTACCGTTAGAAGCGGCTGGAAATGCTTCAAAATTTGAGGCAATCAGTGATCACCAGCTTCACGCCAACTTCGTTCGGCCCATCACGCTTTCCCAGATGGCATGTGAACTGAGCAAAGTAGGGTCCGCTGTGCGGACTAAACATTCGGCATCCACTTCAGCGATCCCTACATGGCTAGCCAGTGAATTGAATTTGTAAATTTTGAATCGTGAATTCATCTGAAACGGGATAGATACGTTCACGTGGAATGACAAGTTGTTCATAGTGTGGTGGGGTCGAATACTCACACTGTTTGCGCACGAATTCTGAAATATCGGTGATGTCAACGATCCATTCTCGCGAGTATCGCTCGAGGATATCGCCGCGTAATCCAAGTTGAATAGCCCGACGTTCGAGTTTCTCACCAACCGGCGAATGATCCGGATCCCATTGGAGCCGAACACTCGATGAGGCAACGGCAGTCTTCCAAGTCTCATGAGATTCATAGACACCGGAATTGTATGTCGAGTAAACAGCCTTTCGAAGTATCTCGTCAAACGCAAAACGTTTGATGTGAATAGCAAGTACGACCTCTTGTCCTTGCTTTGATGCCCAACCAGACCGATACATCATCCACAAGAAGTTCGGTTTAATCCATGACATGCGAGACAATTTGAACTCACCGCCAAAGTACCCATGCTGAACGGCGAAGTTTCCGATTTCAGGGCGATATGCCTGATAAACGACTACAGACTCATCATCAAATTGAGCTAAAATCACACGGCCTTCACTCGGCCATATAGCGGTTTGATGAGCGTAAGGCTCTGTTTCGATATCCATGAAAAGCCTGACACAAGACAGGTTGATAAAGTTCGGCAACCGCACACCGTCATCAATATCACGCCAATTTCGCTCGTCCCATCACTCTTTCCCAAATCGCTCTGGAACTGAGCACTAGCAACGTGACACAGCCGACGAGGATTCCAAAGTAGAGGGCGTTTTGGGTCGCGGTGACGCCGTAGAGGACGCCGGCGATCAGGGAGAGAATCCCAACATTAAGCAACCCGAGCCAACCGGGGAAGAATTCTTTTCGATTCCCGGGTCCAAAGCTGATTGTGTTCAGAGCGACCGCCAGTACGACCAGCACGCCGACGACCAAACCTTCGATGCGATCAGCGTTTGTCACAGCCAGTTTTTGTACGGAGTCGACAACGAGTCGCAGGAACAACGCTCCCAGCACAACACCTTGAATCGTTCCGAGACCGCCCATTAAACTGCAACCGCCAACGACCGCGGAGGCGATGGCATTCAGTTCGTAACCGAGGCCAGCGTTTGATGCTCCGACGGAGCCAACGTACGAAGCGTACAAAATTCCGGCAATCGCCGCGGTCACACTCCCGATGCAGTAGGCGAGCCACTTCAAACGTTCAGTTCGAATGCCAGAAAGCCGAGCCGCCGTTTCGTTGCCTCCCATCGCATACAGATGACGACCGATCACAGTCTTGTTCATCAAGACCCAGAAGACGACAGCTAGAACAATCCACAGCACCACTGGTATCCACCACGCTTCGGAACCGATAGAAAGCAACGTTTCGTCCGTCATGGTAATCTTCTCACTTCCGGTCATCTTTGCGGCCAGTAATCGAGCGAGACTTCGTAAGCCAACGAGAGACGCCAACGTCGCAACAAAAGGAGGCAATTCAACTACCGTAATCAACCACGCATGGAATGTTCCGATCAAGACCGCGCAGAATAACGTCACCAGTGCAGATGCTATGAGGATCCATGTTGCCACATCTCCAGTGATTGGCTGACCTCGCTCAGTCTTCGGAACGAGCATGATAATCAACCCGAAAAAGATTGTACCGCTAAACGCAATGACAGACCCACTTGATAGGTCAATCCCACCAGAGATGATTACAATAGCGGCGCCGAATGCAAAAATCCCCAGCATTGAAGCATCGCGAAGAATCGACTGTGCGTTCTCGCGAGGTTGATCCTGATAAGAAGGGCTGAGCCAAGTTGTTACCGTGATGACCGCAAAAATTGCGATAATCAAGCCGATTTCATTGCGGTTTTTTTTCAGGAATTCCATTGACGAAACATTCAGTAAGCAGCAGATGCCACTGCTGCTATGTCCGGCGGTAATTTTTGACAGTTGACTATTTAGTTAAGAACTGACCAACGACCGTTCTTCGAGCCAGGCTTTGAACTCTTCGTAGGTCATGAAAACCGTATTAGAATCAAACAGGTCTTTCTTAATCGGACTACCATCCGGGACGACGACGCGAAGTTCGGTTTTGAACAAATCTTTATCGCCTTCTTGAGCGTAGTCTGGATAATAGCCGTCAATCGTCAATTGATCACCTTCAACCATTGCGAGGAGCAGTTTGACACTCTCATATCCAATTTGATACGGGTTCTGAACAACCATTACATCGACATCTCCATCACCCATTGATTTAATACTGACTTCTGCAGCATCAAAGCATATGACGTCAACTTTTTCGCCAAGTTTACGATCCTTCACGACCTGTACCATCTGTGGCGTATCGTAGGCGTAGATGCCAACAAGCATGTTGAGGTCTTTGTTTCGATCAAGTGCCCCTTCGATATTCTGTCGCGCTTTGAATGGGTCTCCGGCATCTGCGAGACGTTCGATTTCTTTCCCGGAGCCTTTCATTCCTTCGACAAATCCGTCCATCCGAGCAACTGCGTTTGCTGCACTCGTACTTCCAACGAAAAATGTATACTTCGCCCCATCGCGGCGAATAGCCTGAGCGGCCTTGCCTAACTCACGACCTCCGACGATGTTGTCAGTTCCCAGATAGGCAAACCGAGCATCTCGAAATAACTCACGACTCGTGTCTCCGTCAAAAGTGATCACCTTGACTCCTTTGTCACGGAGTTTCTTCATCTCGCGAGCAACGGCAGCGCTCTCTGGATTCCAAACGGAAATTCCAACGGCAGCGATATCTGATTGAAGGTTGTACTGCTTGAGCTTGTCCAACTGCGCTTTATCGGTGAAGTCACCTCTCTCGAACGAGAGAACATAGCCTTTCCCGTTAAGGTCAAACTCCGTTTCCCCTGCAATGGCGCCTGCTTCACATGTATCCCAAAAAGGATCAGGACCATTGGTCAGAAGCACAATTCGCATTTTCTTACCGCCGCCAGACGCTCCCGGACCGGCTTGCGGAGTTTCGCTTGGGCAGCCGGTAAGAACAACGGTCAGCAGACTGGCACAAATCACGAGAAACGACCGGCGCAGGTGGTCCATCTGTCTATTTCCTTAAATGAATTTCGGAAGCAAGGGTGAATGAGTCGAAAGGGGCGAATTATCAAAATTGAAGATAAGACCTCTCGGAATGCAAGTCAACGAGCAGAGCCTCTTTACTGCACCCGTAATTTGTGGCTGGATACGATTGGAAAATTTGACTGGAAAGGTTATCGTCTGGTCATTCGTGTCAATGCGTTCAGAATGTGGTATCAAAACGATGCGCAACTTTGAGTATGAATCACCTGAATCGTTGGAAGGAGCCATCCAGTTCCTTTCGGCTTCTCAAGCCAAACCCCTCGCCGGAGGAACCGATTTAATCGATCACCTCCGCACCGGTCGCGTCGTCGCCAATGTTGTGGTTGACATTAAGAAGATCCCCGAACTCAATGTCCTGGAAATCAACGACAGTGGACTGCGACTTGGTGCAGCCGTCTCGTGCATGAAGATTTGCCAGCACGAAGGAATTCGCGAACAGTATCCCTCTTTGACTGACGCCTGCACGATCATCGGTGGGATTCAAATCCAATCCCGCGCCAGCGTCGGTGGCAACCTATGCAACTCTGGAGCAGCTGCGGATTCAACACCTGCCCTGATCGCTTTGGGCGGAGTCTGTGTAATCGCCGGTCCGGATGGAACACGCGAAGTGCCGGTTGAAGAGTTTTGCACCGGTCCGAGCGAGAATATTTTGAAGCAGGGAGAGCTGCTCACGGAGATACGCTTTCCACTTCCGCAAGGAAAGTCGAGCAGTCATTACCGGCGATTCATCCCACGGTTTGAGATGGACATCGCCGTGGTCGGTGTTGGTGCCAGCGTTTCGCTCGATGACGCAGGCGAACAGATCACCGCCGCTCGAGTCGCGCTGGGTGCTGTCGCCGCGAAGCCGTTTCTCGCAGAAAAGGTCGACGAATTTCTCGTTGGACAAGCTCCAACAGAAGAGGTCTTCACACAAGCAGGCGAGATCGCTCGCGGACTGATCTCGCCGATTGATGATCATCGCGGAACAGCTGAGTTTAGGACGCATGTGACTGGTGTATTGGTCAGAAGAGTTCTGACGGAAGCTGCACAACGTGCGGCAGCCAAGTAAATTCTTATTCATTCGTATTGTTAGCAAATCATTCCTCTTCGGTAGTATTTGAAAGTTCACAGCATGGCAACGCAACGAATTGTGTCCACAACGATCAACGGAACCGAAAAATCGCTCCTTTGTGAACCGAGGCAAACACTTCTCGAAGTTCTCCGTGACAATCTCAACATGACCGGAACCAAAGAAGGTTGCAGTAACGGCAACTGCGGCGCTTGCACGGTACTGCTCAACGGTGACCCGGTCACAAGTTGCCTTGTGTTGGCAGTAGAATGTGAAGGCACCGAAATCGAAACTATCGAAGGCATCGCCACGAAAGACGGGCTGACGCCTGTGCAAAACGCCTTCCTGGAAAACGCCGCTCTGCAATGTGGAATCTGCACTCCAGGGTTCATTATGTCGACGAAAGCCCTACTCAAGCAGAACCCGAATCCAACGGAAGAAGAGATCCGCTTCTACCTCGCAGGCAACCTCTGCCGCTGCACCGGCTACGACAAAATTGTTGGCGCAGTGCAAGACGCTGCCCAACGCCAATGCGGAGCAGGCTGTACGAGTGATGCGTAGCTCTATCTCTTTTTGCTTCGCTGAAATCAGACTGGACGGCTCTTTATGATCGCGATTGACCTCTCAGGGAAAGTTGCCGTTGTGACCGGTGGAGTTCAAGGGCTTGGCAAAGCAACAGCGACAATGCTGCTTCAGGCGGGCGCGCAAGTCGCTGTGAATTATTTTGACGACGCCGCAGGCGTCGGTCGGCAACGTGCGGAAGAGACAGCCGCTGAATTTGGAGATGCCGGACTCATCATGGCTGCGGACGTTCGTCACCGAGAAGAAATGAAGGCATTCTTCGAAGCCACGAAAGCGAAGTTTGGCCGACTCGACTTCCTCGTTAATAACGCTGCGATACTTCGCGACCGGACAATCAAGAAGATGTCAGACGAGGAGTGGGAAGCGGTCATCGAAACCAACCTCTCTTCTGTTTTTCGTGTCAGCCAGACAGCAAGTCCCCTTTTGGAGAAAGGAGGACGCATCATCAACATGGCGTCGATCTCCGGCGTGCTAGGATTCTACGGGCAAGCGAATTACGCTTCTGCGAAGGCAGGTGTAATCGCTTTCACAAAAGTTCTGAGTCGCGAACTGGCTTCACGACGAATCAACGTCAACGCCGTTGCTCCCGGAGTTGTGCTGACAGAGATGGGAGCATCGATCCCGGATTCGGCGCGGGAACAAATGCTCACCCAAATTCCACTCAAACGATTCGGCGAACCGGAAGAAATTGCCTCAGTGATCCTGTACCTTTGCAGTGATCTCTCGTCGTACGTCACCGGACAAACGCTGCATGTGAATGGCGGCTGGTGGGGATAAAGAGAGACGGGCATGGGGTCAGGGATTGAGGGGCAAGGGAGAGGAAAGTACAGTTCAATGTCTGGAAGTGCCCTTAACCGCCAACGAATCAAATGCCTTCATCGCCGACAACACTGGAATCGAAACTCTGCTCAGCATCTAGCGCTGTGCAGCAGATTGAGGATGGAATGACAGTCGCTTGTGGTGGATTTGTCGGGGCAGGGCATCCGGAATCACTGACCGTTGCAATGGAAAGACGGTTTCTCACTGAACAACATCCGCAAAACTTGACTCTCGTTTATGCCGCTGGGCAAGGTGATGGGAAAGATCGCGGTTTGAATCATCTGGCACATCCCAGACTTTTGAAACGAGTCATCGGTGGGCATTGGGGGCTCTGTCCGCGTCTGGGACAGATGGCACTTGCAGGCGAGATCGAAGCTTATAACTTTCCACAAGGAGTGATTTGCCACTTATTCCGCGACATTGCAGCCGGTCGTCCGGGAAGTCTCACTCGTGTCGGACTTGGAACGTTTGTTGACCCGGAGAACTGTGGTGGCAAGCTGAATGAGAAAACGACGGAAGAACTCGTAGAACGAGTGACACTTCGTGACGAGACCTGGCTCTTCTACCACAGCTTTCCGATTCAAGTCGGTCTGATTCGAGCGACTGCGGCAGACCCATTTGGAAATCTGGTGATGGACGAAGAGGCTGTCATTGGTGATGTCCTACCGATTGCGCAGGCGGCCCACAATCACGGAGGATTCGTCATCGCGCAGGTCAAGAAAATCCTGGACAAACCTGTCTCGCCACAAAGGGTCTGCGTACCGGGGCGTCTGGTGACACACATCGTACTGGCGGAAGAAGACGAACATTGGCAAACGTTCGCGGAACCGTTCAATTCAGATTTTTGTACACCGGCAAGCGGTCCAGGCTCACGAAATGCTGAGACCGCTGATTTAGAAACATCTCAAGAGACAGCTTCACTTGACGCTCGCCGAATCATTGCAATGCGGGCGTGTGATGAACTTCAACAGGGAGCAATTGCGAACCTGGGGATCGGTTTGCCGGAAGGAATCGCACTCGTCGCCGAAGAGCGGGGGATACTGTCAGAGGTCACTTTGACTCTGGAAAGTGGTCCGATTGGGGGAGTGCCTGCCGGTGGATTAAGTTTTGGAGCATCGAGCCATCCGGAAGCGATCATCGACCAACCATCGCAGTTCGATTTCTACGATGGAGGCGGTCTCGACTTCGCCGCACTCGGTGCGGCGCAGGTTGACTCACAGGGGAATGTGAACGTCTCGCGATTTGGAACTCGCTTTGCTGGAGTCGGCGGATTCATCAACATCTCGCAGAACGCCCGACGGCTTGTCTTTTGCGGAACATTGACAACCGGCGGCCTTGAAGTGGAGTTTCTGAACGGAAAAATGCGAATTGTGAAGGAAGGCCGCATTGCCAAGTTTGTGAAAGAAGTCGAGCAAGTCTCGTACAGCGGTCCGCTCGCGCGTGAGGCGAAACATGATGTCATCTTTGTCACTGAGCGCGCTGTCTTCCGCCTTCAACCAGAAGGGATCGAACTGATTGAAGTCGCACCAGGAGTTGATGTGCAACGAGATGTCGTTCAGAAAATGGAATTCGAACCGATCATTCGATCTGTCGTAGTTATGAAAATCGGAATGAGATGAACACGATGAAACGTATTGTGATTGTGAGTGCCAAGCGTACGCCGTTCGGGAAATTTCTCGGGGCACTCTCGGAAGTGTCGCCGGTTGATCTGGCCGTGGCTGCGGGGAACGCTGCCTTGGAAGGCATCGACCGAACAATGGTTGATCAGGTGATTCTGGGCAACGTGCTTGGTGCCGGACAGGGGATGAACATCGCTCGTCAAGTTGGAGTGAAGTTGGGGCTTCCGATCACTACACCAGCATCGACCGTTAACATGATGTGTGGTTCGGGAATGCAAACCGCTTTGCAGGCAGTCACTGCGATTCGTGCCGGTGAGACACAAGTCGTCCTGGCAGGCGGGACAGAGTCGATGTCGCAATCATCCCTGCTTCTCAAGCGACCAGGGAAGAAGCAGTCGCCGGACTTCGGCACTGTCAGAGATTCCATGAAACGAGACGGACTTGTTGATAGTTTCAGCGACCGGAACATGGGCGACCAGGCGGAGGATCTCGCTTCCGAGTTCGGTTTTTTACGAGAAGAGCAAGATGCCTTCGCACAACGCAGCCAGCAACTTTTTGGTGAAGCACAAAGCAGCGGGAAGTATGATGATGAAGTCGTGGCGGTCGGAGATCTGAACGCCGATCAACATCCCCGCCCAGGGATGACACGTGAGCAATTGAGTGAGTTGAAAAGCGTGTTCCTGGCAGATGGAACTGTGACGGCAGGCAATGCGTCAGGGATTAACGACGGTGCAGCAATGTTGTTACTCGCGGAACGAAATTTTGCACTGAAACAGAAACTGCCGATTCTTGCAGAATGGGTTGATAGTGTTGTTGTCGGCTGCGATCCGGAACGGATGGGACTTGGGCCAGTTCATGCGATCTCGGCGCTCCTGGAGCGAACTGGTCGTGAATGGGCCGACGTCGACACACTCGAAATCAACGAAGCCTTTGCAGCGCAAACGTTGTCTTGCTTGAAGGAACTCGACTTGTCTCTGAACCTCACTGGAGTTGATTCTCAAGTCAAAACTTTCAGCGGTCATGGCATCGACTTCAACAGTGAAGGCGGCGCCATCGCGATTGGTCATCCATTGGCGGTGAGTGGTGCAAGGTTGTTGTGTCATCTGGCATGGAAGATCGCCCATGGTAAATCACAAAGAGCGATTGGTTCCCTCTGCATCGGCGGCGGCATGGGTATCGCAGCGATGCTGACTGCACCGAAATAGTAGACAGTGGGTGGCTGGGGCACCGTTGAGCTTGGAACCAAACAAGAGGTAGTTTTGAATGACAAGCGCTCACCAACAATCCGCCTCCATAGCCCCAGGAAATATCGTAATCTTCTTGCAAGCAAGTCTGGGGCTGTGATGTTTCATCCTCTTTCTCCCTGATGCATGGATTCGAAACGCATCTTCATCCACAGAGCCTCAAGAGCGCCCCAACCACCCATCGAATTACTCAAGAAGTTTAAACCTAAAACGAACCAAACATGGTGCCAAGAGTTAAGACTGTGATTGTGGCGACTAAGGGGCAAAGGATGGAGACGATTCCGATGTCTTTGTACCCTTGTCGATGAGTGACGCCGCAGATCAGTAGAAGCGTGATGACGGCACCGTTGTGCGGCAGACTGTCGAGACCACCGCACGCCATCGATGCCACGCGATGCAGCAATTCCGGATTGATTCCAGCTTCTATTCCCCGTAGATAGTACGTCTCTCCCAGTGTCTTCAGAGCAATGCTGAGACCACCGGACGCTGAACCTGTCATCGCGGCGAGTGAGTTGACTGCAATGGCTTCGGATATCAAGGGGTTACCAGGGGCAATGCCTGTCACATATTTTTGGACTACGACAAACCCGGCTAAGGATTTGATCGTGTTTCCATAGCCGTATTCGGACGCCGTATTGAAGATCGGCAGGAGCGAAGATTTCGCGCCGCTTGCGCGATGTTGGCGACTTCCGCAAACAAGAGAGAGGGTGGTTCGAGACGAACGCGCCCCTTGGTGGCGCGA
>JAJDEL010000205.1 GCA_029259835.1 Planctomicrobium sp.
GCTTTCCGGAATGCGGGGTCTGATGGCCAAACCGAGCGGCGAGATCATCGAGACACCTATTAAGTCAAACTTCCGCGAAGGCTTGACCGTTCTCGAGTATTTCTCGTCGACACACGGTGCCCGTAAAGGACTGGCAGACACCGCGCTCAAAACCGCAGACTCCGGCTATCTCACACGCAAACTGGCAGACATCTGCCAGAACCTCGTCATTACGATGAACGATTGCGGAACAACCAATGGAGTGACCCGAGGAATTTTGTACCGCGGTGAAAAAGTCGAAGTGAGCCTTGCCGAAGCGATTCGCGGACGAACCAGCCGGACCAATATCGTCGATCCGATTACAGATGAAGTGATCGTTCGTGAAGGCGAATTGATCACTGTCGACATCTCACGTCGTATTGAAGATATGGGTCTCGAACGTGTGCAGGTACGTAGCCCTATGGCATGTGAAGCAGAACTCGGAATCTGTCAACGGTGCTATGGTATGGACTTGTCGACTGCACGCGGAGTCGAAGAAGGTCTCGCTGTCGGAATTATCGCTGCACAGAGTATCGGAGAACCTGGAACTCAGTTGACGATGCGGACATTCCACATCGGTGGAGTTGCTCAGGGAGACGTGCAGGAAAGCGATCTGAAAACGAAAAAGGCTGGTCGTGTTAAATTCGCACGTATCCGAAGCGTGGTGAACACCGACGGTCACACGATTGTTTTGGCTCGACAAGGTGAAGTCATCATCATCGACCCGAAAGATCGAGAACTTGAAAAGTACAATGTTCCTGCCGGGTCATTGTTGCGAGTGAAAGAAGACGAAGTTGTCAAAGAAGGACAGATTCTTTGCGAATGGGATCCACACTCGATTCCAATTTTGGCAGAAGTTGGTGGTCGTGTTCGCTTTGAAGACTTGATCGAAGGTCGGTCTATTCGCTCGGAAACAGATGCCAGTGGTTTTGAACGATCCACCGTTATCGAGCACAAAGGCGATCTGCATCCGCAGATTGTCCTCGAAGACAGCACTGGAAAAATTCTCGACTACTATTACCTTCCAGAGCGAGCAAACATCGAAGTGAAAGAAGGCGCCCAGGCTTCTGCCGGGGCAGTACTCGCAAAGCAACCGCGAGAAGCTTCTGGAACTCAGGATATCACAGGCGGTTTGCCGCGTGTCACCGAACTGTTCGAGGCACGAAAACCGAAAGACCCCGCCGTGGTTGCCGAGATCGATGGTGAAGTCGAACTTGTCGCCGAACGCAAACGAGGGAAACGTGTCATTGTCGTCCATGGTGAAGATGGAACCGACAGCGAGCACATCATCCCGCACGGGAAAGCCCTTCTCGTTCACACTGGTGATTTAGTGATTGCGGGAGATGCTCTTGTTCGGGGACCTCTTGTTCCGCACGACATCCTTCGCGTCAGTGGTGAAGAAGCAGTTCACCAGTATCTGCTTCACGAAATCCAAAATGTTTACCGTGCCCAACGAGTGGTCATCGATGATAAACACATCGAACTTGTTGTCTCGCAGATGCTTCGCAAAGTGCGAATCGATGACGTTGGAGATACTGAATTACTTCCTGGTGTGGTGATCGACAAATGGGAATTCCGTAGAGTCAACAGAGCACTCATGAGTTGTGTTCGTGTCACCAGTCCAGGAGCAACTGAGTTCGAAATCGGAGATGTCGTTCCAATTGAAACAGTCGAAGAGGTCAATGATGCCCTTGAAGCCGATGGAGAGGACGTGATTGAATTTACGAATCCTCGTCCAGCGAGTGCCAGCACTCAGCTTCTGGGAATCACCAAGGCAGCTGTTCAAAGCGAAAGCTTTATCTCTGCCGCAAGTTTTCAGGAAACCACCAAGGTTCTCACCGAAGCCGCACTGGCTGGGAAATCAGATCAGTTGGTTGGCTTGAAAGAAAACGTGATTCTTGGACACTTGATTCCGGCAGGAACCGGTTTCAAAATCCACCAGGAAGCAGATGTTCGCATCCGCCCGGAAGCTCAACAGGAACTTCGCGAAGAACATGCACGTATTCTCGCCGCTCGCCGGGAAATGCTCGACGAGAACGACGAACTTGGCGGTGGACTCCCTCCCGGAGGCGAAACACCTCCACCAGCACCACCTGGCTTGGGAAGCATTCCATCGTTCACAGACCTGTCACCCGATAGCTAACGCTGTCTACTTGTGATTGGTGTAGTAATTTTGGCAAGGCGTCCACCTCGACGGGGTGGACGCCTTGTCTGTTATCGGAATTGAGTTAACTTGTACTACCGGTTGCGGTTCTGCAGACGCATCCTTACTTGAGACCGACAAAATTTGAGAAAGCCATGAGCACAACCGTTGAACAAGATATCTCGTCAATTTTGGACAAAGCCGTTGCTGGTGAGCGGTTGAATCCTGAAGAAGGTCTCGCGCTGTTGCAATCGCGCGACCTAACGCAAATCGGTCAGGCTGCGAATACGATCACGCAACGACTGCACCCCGAGCCTTTCCGTACCTATAACATTGATCGCAATATCAACTATTCGAATGTTTGCGCGGCGGTTTGTGATTTCTGCGCTTTTTACCGACCTGTCGGTCACGCTGAAGCTTACGTCCTGACAGAGGATGTTTTGTTCCAGAAGATTCAGGAAACCGTCGACCTCGGTGGCGATCAAATTCTCCTTCAGGGGGGGCTGCATCCGCAACTCTCACTGGAGTGGTATGAAGATCTTCTGCGGGGCATGAAAGAAAAATTTCCGCAGGTCAACATTCACGGCTTTAGTCCGCCAGAGCTTTGGCACTTTCACAAAATCAGCAAGCAGCCCCTCAAAGTCGTGTTGCAGCGTCTCAAAGATGCCGGGCTTGGGAGCCTTCCAGGTGGTGGTGGAGAAATTCTTGTCGATCGAGTACGAAAGCAGATCACACGAGGAAAAGTTCTCACCGATGGCTGGCTGGAAGTCAACCGCGTCTGGCACGAAATCGGCGGCAAAAGTACGTCAACGATGATGTTTGGTCATGTGGAAACGCTTCAAGAGCGAATCGAACACCTCGACCGACTTCGTCAACTCCAGGACGAAACAAACGGCTTCACTGCTTTCATCTGCTGGACTCATCAACCTCCTCACGAAGCCCCCTGGTTTGGTCGCGACGCCCAGCAAGGTCGCAGTGGCGGAGTCGACATGTCCGATGTTCCTGACGTCGGCGCATTTGAGTATCTGAAGACTCAAGCGGTCGCACGGTTGTATCTCGACAATATCCCGAACATTCAGGCAAGCTGGGTCACACAAGGCGAGAAAGTCGGTCAGTTGGCGCTCTTCTTTGGAGCAAACGACATGGGCAGCTTGATGATTGAAGAAAATGTCGTTGCTCAGGCAGGGACTGTATTTCACCTTTCATTGGAAACAATTCGAAGGTGCATTTCAGATGCCGGTTACACACCGCGGCAACGCAATGTCTTCTATGATTACATCGACGAAGCCCCAACGACACAGACTGCCTGAACCTTCCCTATCAATTCTCGTGACGTAAGTTGAAATCAATGCGGATCAAAGAGATCTACGCGAACAAGCCGTTCGGACTTTCATTTGAAATTTTCCCGCCCAAAACAGAGAAAGGGGACGCCTCCCTGCGCGAGCATCTCACTCGACTGGCAAAGCACAATGCCGATTTCATCTCCTGTACATATGGAGCAGGAGGAACGACACAAGACCGAACAATTGAACTTTGCGAGATGATTCAAACTCAGTTCGACATTCCAGCAACCGCGCACTTCACTTGTGTTGGTTCAACGAAAAAACAGCTCAACGATTGGCTCGACCAAGCTCAATCGCATGGCATCAACAACATCATGGCCCTTCGTGGAGATGCACCGGAAGGTTCGGATTCTTTTCAGGTTGCTAAAGGTGGCCTGCAATACGCAAACGAACTCGTCTCATTGATTCGCAATCGCTTCCCGGATATGGGTGTCGGAGTTGCCGGATATCCAGAAAAACATCCTGAAGCTCCAGATGACCAAACAGACTTAGACAACCTTGTCCGAAAAATCAACGCTGGTGCCGATGCTGTTTTCACGCAGCTGTTTTATGACAATGAAAGCTTCTTCCGCTTTCGTGACCAACTCAACAAGAGAAACGTGCAGGTCCCTGTCGTTGCCGGAATCATGCCGATCACAGAATTTGCCCGCATCAAACGGATCACCGGCATGTGCGGGGCGATTATTCCCGATGGTCTCGCAAAGCAACTCGAAGCAGTCCAGGATGACAAATCAGCTCAGTTCGAAATCGGAGTCGAGTTTGCGATCAGGCAGTGCCAGGAGCTGATCGCCTCTGGCGTCCAAGGCATTCATTTCTATGTTTTGAACAAGTCGGAAGCGTGCGAACGTATTCTCGACGCACTTCAACTCCCGTAACGAAGATCTCTTTTTCGGACTCTTGAAGTGTCCGGCTAAGTTTATTCAGGAAGACGTTTCTTCGAACCCGGTAAACCTGCGAGCTGCCATCGGCATTCTTCGTCCGGTGCCGAATGCTTTTGCGGAGAGTTTAATCCCTGGTGGAATTTGCCATCGCTTAAACTCGTTCAGGTCAAGTTGCCTGACCACCCATCGCACTGTCTCTTCAGGATACTCCTCGGCAAGCACTGCGGGAGATTCTTCCAGATCAATGAGTCCTGCAAGGATCGCGTCGAGAATCGGATAAGGCGGAAGTGTGTCTTGATCAAACTGATCCGGAGCAAGTTCCGCGCTCGGAGCCTTTTCGATCACACTATTTGGAATCACTTCTCGGCCTTCGATTTCGTTGATGTATCGAGACACGGCGTAAACATCTTGTTTGTACAGATCACATAAGGCAGCGAACCCTCCACACATATCCCCATACAACGTGCAATACCCGACGGCAAGTTCGCTTTTGTTGCCAGTCGCCAGCGGAATCCAGCCGTGAGTGTTGCTGCGCGTCATCACGATCGCTCCTCGAATTCGCGCCTGAAGATTTTGATCGGCTAAGCCGGTTGGGTTCAAAGCAAGATCATCTCCAACAACACGTAGTGTCTCGTACGCCGAATGCACGGCATCAATCGGAACGGTCTCAGATGCCAAACTGAGATTCTCCGACAGCTTTTCAGCATCTTCAATACTATGCTGGCTGCTGTATCTGCTTGGCATCAGGATTCCATGGACGTGATTCCCACCGACAGCCCGCGCCGCGATTGCTGCCGTCAAGGCACTGTCAATTCCTCCCGATAAGCCAAGAACACAATCAGTGAACCGACATTTTCGCATGTAGTCGCCCAGCCCAAGAACGAGAGCGTCCAGAAGTTCTTGCTCCCGCCTCGGCTGCACTTCAATTGGAGATGGCAAAGAATCGAGATCAACTGTTTGCAAATCCTCTTGAAAGCCAGGTAATGCTTCGACCAACTCTCCTTGAGCATTCAAAACAAAGCTGTTGCCATCGAAAACGAGGTCGTCATTTCCTCCAACTTGATTGACGAAGATGACCGGTTGCCGATGCGTTGAAACGTGCCGCTGAATGATTCCTCGGCGACGCGCGAACTTCCCCACTTCAAACGGGCTTGCTGACATATTGATAAACACATCAACACCCTGAGTTGCTAGATGAGCAACGGGATCTTTTCGCACGATCGGTGGCAAGTGGTAATACGTTTCCGGTTCAGCATACCAGGCATCTTCACAAATATGGATTCCCAGACGCTGTCCCATGAACTCGACAGGTGATTGATCCTTGCCGGGATCGAAGTACCTCTCTTCGTCAAAGACATCGTAATTCGGTAGCAGCGCCTTATGGATTGTTGCAGCAACGCTTCCACATGCGAGCAAAGACGCAGAGTTATATGGCTTCCCTGATTGAGAATCCCAGAGCGACGGATGGCCAATGAGAATCCCGAAGGAATCATCAGTCTCGGGAGCTAGGTCCAACACAGCTTGATCACATGCTTCGACGAAACCGTTCCTGTGCAGCAAATCTTTTGGAGGGTATCCGCAAATGCTCAGTTCCGGCGTCACAAGCAATTGAGCACCTTGCTCCCGAGCAGTTGCCGCAGCTTGACGAATTTTCTCACTGTTTCCCTGAAGGTCTCCGACAATCGGATTCAACTGGGCAATCGCAATTTTCATAACTATTCCGCAATGGGATGATCTGGCACTGAGGATTCTAGAACAAATTCATGTCTGACCACAGAGTTCAAGTCGCGCCGTCGACCATCGAATTCAATCGCAATCTGTTCTAGAACATTTTTTTAATGAGTGTTCGCGTTCTGCCTCGTGGAAGTCAGCGTTTTTACTAATGAAAGCCGTTTTCCGCGGGCACAGGAAAGAGCAATCTGCTCTAGCCGATGATCGGCAACAGTTCTGATGATCCTGGTTGAATATGGCGAGTGAGTATGTCGCCCATTAAGGTGGTTTGGGTGACGTCGTAGATCGAGATTTCAGCGAGGCTTCCAGCGAGGCGTGGGTTCCCGTCGAAGACGACGATCCGGTCGCATTTCGTTCTGCCGACGAGTTGCTGCTTTTGCGAAATCACTGGCGGCGGCGGCGATGCAGAACTCTCAATCTGTACGAGGTCATCCTCTTCTGGGTGGCTCTGTGGATAGCCGACCGGTTCTGAACCTCCATGCCAACCAGGCAGTTCCGCTTGCTCTAAGGTTGCGGCTTCTTCTTTCTTGAGATTGATTTTGATCGCATGCTTGCTTGGCCCTTCAACAAGAACTTCGACAGTTCGACCGACGAATTCGGCGTTACCTTCTCCACTGATTTCATTCTGTAAATTGAGCAGTTCATTGTTGCGACGCTTTTTAACTTCTTCCGGCACGTCATCCTCGTAGATGTCGAACGCTTTTGTGCGAGGGCGCGGACTGTACTTGAAGATAAAGCTGTTTTTGAAACGAAATTCCCGGACGGCATCGAGGCACTTCTCGAAATCGGCATCGGTCTCGCGGCAGAAACCAACAATGAAGTCGCTAGAGACGGCACAGTCTGGCACAATCTCGTGGATACGCCCCATCATCTCCCGATAATCATCAACCGTGTATCCGCGCTTCATCAATTTGAGTTGCTCGTCGCTTCCATGCTGGAGAGGGACGTGTAAATAGCGCGCAACTTTCGGGAAGTCCCGCACTGCCTCAAGAAGATCAGTCGTCATATCTTTCGGATAGTTCGTGACGAATTTAATCCGCTCGATTCCAGATGTGTCATGAACCGTGGCGATCAGATCACTCAAGCGGCTGACCTTGCCATTCTCAGTATGTTTGTACGAGTTGACAGTCTGCCCCAGAAAAGTAATTTCCTTAACTCCTTGATCCGCAAGAGTTCGTACTTCCGACGCGATTTCACTCGGTGCCCGCGACTGCTCTGGTCCGCGGGTGTTTGGAACAACGCAATATGTGCAAAATTTGTCACAGCCGATCATAATCCGCACGAACGCTTGCCACGGACTTGGTCGCATTGCCGGGTCGCGGAGCGGGTCATAACTTTCAAAACTTCCGGCGACTTGATCCCGAGAACCTCCTTTCCGGTCAAGGGAAACGGCAAGCCGCTTTTTGCGAGTCTTGCGGACTTCATCAACCAACACCGGAATTTCAGCAAGTTGTCCTGTTCCTACAACTAGATCAACGTGCGGCGCTTTATCAAAAACGGTCTGCTGATCCTGCTGTGCCATGCAGCCAATGACGCCAATCACCAAATTCGGACGCTGCCGCTTGCCGTA
>JAJDEL010000206.1 GCA_029259835.1 Planctomicrobium sp.
GTCATCATCCGAGAAGATCGTCTCGCGTGCCATCCGGCTCCCTCCAAAACATCTGTAACTAAGAGTGTTCTCTTAAGGTCCGAACGTTAGCGGAACACTGTTCGTCTGTCCATTGAGGATCGCCGCACTCTTATTCGATGATCGTTCATGCCAATTTTACTGGCAGTCGATTGATTGACCGGAATCCAATCCTGCGCGACCATTCGATGTCGTTGATAGGAGTTGCCAATTGCAAATTAGGGAATCGGTCGAACAACGATTTTAACGCGATCCCGGTTTCTGCTCTGGCGAGTTTCATCCCCTGGCAGACGTGAATACCGGTGCCGAACCCTAGATGTGGATTTGGAGATCGTTCGATGTTGAAGGCGTCAGGTTCTTCAAACATTTCAGGATCGTGATTTGCTGCCCCCAACATGGCGACTGCATACTCTCCTCGGCGAAGTGATTGTTTGTGAATGGTCGTATCGGCACTCAGCATTCTCGGTTTCGCAATTTCAGCAGGCGAGACAAAACGCATGACTTCTTCAACAGCAGAATCGGCGAGACCCCAATTGCGGCGTAATTTATCGAGCTGAGTCTCATGTTGAAAAAGAGTGACAAGCGACGTCGTGATCAAATGGACTGTTGTTTCGTGACCGGCGATAAGCAGCAAAAACGCCATCGCAAGTAGCTCATCTTTGCTGAGTCGATCTCCATCTTGTTCGAGGTGGACAAGTGTTGAAAGCAACCCCTCACGTGGTTCGATTCGGCAGTTTTCGATTTGTTTGCGAAGGTAATTTCGTATCTTCCATAGTCCGGGAAAAACTTTGAATAAGCCCATTATCGAATTCACATTAGTGAGCCGGTTCCCCCAGCCTTTGAAATTCTCGCGATCAGATGTTGGCAAGCCTAGCAATTCACTGATGACCGCAAGAGGAAGTGGTCTGGCGAAGTCTTCCAATAGATCGACAGTTTCGCCGTCTTGGAGACGTCTTTCAATCTTGTCCAGTAACCGATTTGAAATTGCAGTCAATGTACCTTTCATAGATTCGACGGATCGCATTTGGAATGCCTGATCAACCAGACTTCGCAAACGACGATGCTCTTCTCCATCGTGGGCCATCATGTTATTTGCCAGGACTCGAGCACTGGGAGGCATGAATGCCAAAAAACCAGCAACGTATTTTCTGCCAGCCTTCGATGGGTTGCGAACAAATGTTTCGTGATCGCGAAGCATGTGTGACGCCGAATCATACGAAGTGAACATCCAGACTTTTCCGACCAGAGGTATCTTCGCACGAATCACCGGTCCGGCTTCCCGCATCGCTTGCCAAGCCGGAAATGGATTTTGCTTATACTCAGATGAAAGAAGGTCGAATTTGTACACGAACATTCTCTGATGATTGTGAAACTCTGAAAGAAGTTTAGCTGATTTACAGATCTTGACCGATATTGTTTTAGAAAGACTTTTTCAACGACACAAATATCTTATCTGTAGTCATGCGGCAGGGAAGCCTCTATGTCGAACCGACGTGTTACAAAATCTGATCAGCATATGCCCGGTTTGAGAGAATTGGTCGGATTGATCGATAACTCAACCTGGAATAAAATTGCACTTTGGACTGTTGTCTCTGTGCTGACTATGGGGATTCCCGCGTCTGTTGAAACTGCTGTCAATATCGCCGCGAGCCATACGCTTGCGCTTGGGTTTGATGATTTGTTCACCCAAACGGCGCCCTTGATTTTGTCTGTTGCGATGGCCGCATTCGCTTGCCACCGAGGCTGGCTTAACGAAAGCGGAGTCATCCCATCGGCAGCGTTGATACTGTTCGGTGGATGGCTCGGACATTTCTTTCAGCATGGTGCGATCGTCTCTGCCTTCAATTGGCTGCCAACAGATCGATTTGCGTTACTTGGCTCGGTTGTGTTTGCTGCTCTAAATTTGCTCATGGCATATTTCATTTCCTACGGAGCCGGAGCGTTCCTGGCATCGGTTCTTGTCGGTTCCGTTCTTGGAACCGTATGGAGCAAATGGTTGTTCAGACTTCAACAACGCTTCAGCGACTTGAGCGAACAAGATGAGCCAAATGCGACTTCGCATGAAACAGGCTCTCGCCGCGCGGCGTGAATCAGACCCGCAAACGAAAAGACCCTGTGTCAAAGTTGATCTTCAACACAGGGTTTTAGGGAAGTCAGAAGTCCAACCACACTCGGGGAGGAGCGAGCAGTTGAAGCAACGAAGTTTGCCCCCCTGGTAGTTCATGAAATTGTCAGAAGATGCTTGCCATTGTTCACTTGTCATTCGCAAACAGGTAGTCGCCTCCATCTGCGCCAGCGTGGCATTCGATGCATGACTTAAACCGACCGGCGATACGCATACCATCTTTCACGGCGATATTTCCGGTCGGATCGTATTTCGCCCAGTACCAGTCTCCACCAGCGGCGTTGTAGCCTTCGTTCTTATACATGACAGTCACCGCCATCAGTGTTGTTCCGTCTGGCCCATAGTTTTCTTTAATGATCACAGAACCGTTAGGGAGTGTGTCGGGGTTTGCGGCGGCTGTTCGATTCGCGAAGAGTTTCACCATCGCTCCATGTGGGCTTTCCCCGGCGTAGGCATCCCCTGGCTTTCCAGGGATCGGTGCCCAATTGCGATATTGTGCTCGCGTCAACCAACTCCAGAATCGTGACTCAAATGTTTCAGGCTGCACTCTCGTCGAAGATCCAGACTGCACACCAGATCCTTGATACGGAACGACTCCACCGCGGGGTGATCCGCTTTGAGCAACTGCCGAATCACTTTGCCACGCGAACAAAGCCAGAAATGTCAAAACCGCTGCGATTCCTGACAAGTAAATTCGCAATCGTTTCATTGTATGCCTCTCCGAAGCGTTCTTAATTGAATGGGATGGAGCAGTCCCATGAGAGACGAACTCCGACAGACCTGAATTGTGGAAGAATGCTCATTCACACTCTGTACGCCGTTTCACAAAGAGTCTGAGAACCTGAAATTCAATGCGAGAGCTAAACTGAGGCATTTTTACGTTCTCTGGCGAAGGAGATCTTCGAAGCCGCCAGTTCTACCGTCGGACTTTCCCGATGCCGTGACCGTCTATGAGGGCTTCAATTTCTTGAGGTTTCAGCAGAGCGAAATCTCCGGGGATTGAATGCTTGAGGACAGCCGCAGCTGTGGCATAGCTGAGAATATCTACGGCTGTCGACTGCTTCATGATTTTGTAGATCAGCCCTGCTGCGAAGGCGTCTCCGGTTCCAATTCGATCGACAGATGCCGTCGGATAAACGGGACTCTGGTGTACAGATTTCCGATCAAAAAGTTTCGCCGAGTAAAAATTGACGCCGAGATCATCGATTTGCCGGGTTGTAAACGCGGTCCATTTCAAATCATATTTCGATGCAAGCGCCGTTAAGGCATCATCCCCAGTTTCTTCAATCGCAAAGAAGACTGAAGCATCCTGCTCACTTCCGATCAAAACATTGACAAACGGCATGACTTCCAGGAATGCAGTGCGAGCCTCATTCACACTCCACAACTTGCTGCGGTAACTGACATCAAAGCTGATGCCAATGCCGAGTTGGTTTGCGATATTCAAACCTTCGAGCAGCAATTCTTTTCCGCCAGGGGAGACTAGAGCCGTACCAGTAAAGTGCAGCCAGGACTTCTCGCTTAAAACACTATTCCAGTCTAAGTCGCCAGCTTTCAGTTCTCGGAAACTGGTATTCTGTCTGTCGTAGATTACCGACGATCCTCGCTGGCCGGCACCTGTCTCAACAAACAAAATTCCAAGGCGCTCACCAGATCGAATGACCGGGTCTGTGTTGACTCCGTAGCGACGAAGATGGTTTACGCACGCGTCGCCGATATCGCTGGTCGGGACACACGAAGCTATCGAGGTGTTGACATTCCATTGTGAAAGCGCAACTGCCACATTGGCTTCGCCGCCTGTAAATGAAACATTCAAAGATTCGGCTTGAACAAAGCGTTCGTGCTCAGGGGTGTCGAGCCTCAGCAAAAGCTCTCCAAAGACCAACACGTTCATATCTTGACTCACTATTGTTCTCATCTGCGGCACCATTGAATTCCAATGAATACACTACTGTTTCTTGAAACCGGATCACAGTGCTGAGTGAGGTCGTGTTGTGGAAATTCGAATTGTGCCAAGCGAAACTTTCTCACGAATTCATGCCACCGTCAGAGGGATCGTGTACACGACTTTGACACCTCGTTAGAATCGGCAAAAAAACAATTGGAGCCTCCATGCGTCGTTTGCGACTTGCGATCTTATGTTGTTTGATAATTGTCACTTTTTTCTCCGATATGAATATCAGTTCTGGGCGAGCTGAAGAAAAGAGGAGTTTGCAGGATCTCCCTGCATCGTTGCAGCCGTATGCCAGTCCACCAGACGAACTGGCAACGGACTTCGGAGAGTTTCGTTCGTCTTTACTTAATAAGGATGGAAGCCGAATAAAGACAGCCGCTGGTTGGAAAATCCATCGAAAAGATCTACTAGGTGAATGGCATGACATGCTTGGAGCATGGCCTCCATTAATCATGAATCCTGAAGTCAACGTTCTGGAATCAAAACAGCGAGAAGACTTTCACCAGCACAAAATTCGTTTCAAATGGACACCGGCAGAAGAGACGACCGGATACCTGTTGCTTCCGGAAGGAAAAGGACCGTTTCCAGGCGTTGTGTGTGTCTACTATGAACCTGAAACTGGAATCGGTTTGGGCAAGGAGTACCGCGACTTCGCTTACCAGTTAACGAAACGTGGCTTTGCGACACTGTCGATTGGGACCACAGAGGCGACGAAAGCAGGGACTTACTCGCTCTACTATCCTTCGATCAAAGATGCGCAGGTTCAACCACTTTCAATGCTCGGTTGTGCAGCCGCAAATGCGTATTACGTTCTAGCACAGCGACCTGAAGTTGATGCAAAACGAATCGGGATCGTCGGGCATTCCTTTGGTGGGAAGTGGGCGATGTTTGCATCGTGCCTATTCGAAAAATTTGCCTGTGCAGTTTGGTCTGATCCTGGAATCGTTTTTGAAGATTCTCGCCCCAGCATCAATTACTGGGAGCCATGGTACCTTGGCTATCACCCAAAGCCGTGGCGAAAACGTGGGCTGGTTACAGACGATAACCCTGGAAGAGGCCTTTACCTAAAACTACGAAAAGAACATCGCAACTTGCATGAACTTCATGCATTGATGGCACCGCGCCCGTTTCTCGTCTCTGGCGGTTCAGAAGATCCACTGCACCAATGGAAAGCGCTGAACCACACAATTGCGGTCAATCGAGTTTTGGGACACAAAGATCGGGTATTGATGACAAATCGACCGGATCACTCCCCAAACGAAGAATCCAATGCGGTCATTTACGAATTCTTCGAACACGTTCTTCGGCCCTAAAGATTCAGAAAATTACCAGACCAAAGCGAGATGAATACGTAAGCCGCATTCTTTATTGAGATATCGCGCGACGTCTTCAACTCGTTGGAGCTGCTGGTTTGCTGGATATTTATTTTTTTTGCTGGTGAAGAATCCACTTGTCGAACGTTCCTGAGTGATGTCACACTTTGAGTTTGCATTTTCGGCGCGTCGTGTCGCTTCGAGTGCTAATTCTCTTGATTCGTGATCACGTTTTGTCTCAACTGATTTTTTAAACTCCTTTTGAAGTTTTTGATCGATTAAAGACGAAAGTAAAACTTCAGATTTGAATTGGTCCCAGGATTTCAACTGCTGAGTCGGTGTTCCATCGTATGCGAGTAGCGGCACATAGGAAAATGCTTCGAAGCTGAGGATCGAATCGTTGTTCGCTGGTGTCTTCTTTGCGTTTTTTCGTGAGATGCGAGTTCCACTCATGTCAAAACGGACACCACCTCCTTTGAGTTCTCGATTGAATTTCGAAATTTCAAAAAGCAACAACCCGATCTGCATCGCAGACGCCTTCCCGGGACGAATCATCATTCGCAGTGGTGCTGTTGCGTCGTTCGTGGGGACATAGCTCTGTTTGCCCGTTCGAGAGGAAGAACCTGTCTTTTCCAGGAACGGATCGGCGATCACTTCGTGCGTTGTTCGTGAACGGCCTTCTAATCCTTTCCCTTCCCGATCACGATGCCTTCGCCACGCTTCTCGTTCTCTGTTAAAATCATCGATTGCAATTTCAAGCTGTTGAAGTTGCATCGACATAAACCGTTCAATACGCTTTCCCATATGATCGAGTTGGCGTGTTAAATCAAGTAGTTCCTGTCGGGACATGACGACTGCCTCTGAGTCCACTTCGGCAGTCGGAGTTCCATTAAGTTGGATATTCATAGTCGTTATTCACTGGTGAAAATTTACTAAGTCATTGCGTTTCAAAAGTTTCAAGCTCACGAATTGAGCCGCTTCCAGATATTGCTAAACCGTGAAGAGAGGCTCGGAGCTGGTTTTTGATGCTTCCCAGTTTCACGCAAATGATCTCGGAATTCCTGCAACTTCTGCTCCGCTTCACTGGTACTTGCCTCTGTTTGAGGCGATTCTTCTGTCAGGTCGTGTAGTTTTTGCTTGCGAACTTCCAGGTCGTGTCTCATTCTTGCGATCTCCGCACGTTCCCGAGAGAGACGAACTTCTTCCTCGCGAGTCGTGGAGTTTTGTGCGGCGAGCAAACTCGCTTTTAACTCAGAATTTTGCTCTTGAAGCAACTCGATTTCGCATTCTTGATCAGCGTTTTGTGTGCGCAATGTCTCAGTGAGCCTTTTAAGTGCTTCGGATTTTGCGCTTCCTGAGTCGGCGGTCAAGGCCGTCTGAGCTTCGTCACGTTCTTGCCCCAGGATTTTCATTTTCTTCGTGAGTTGATCAGTTTCCGCTTGCCATTCCTCGGAGATTATTTCAAATCGCTGTTCAAATTCACCGAGCCAACTTGCAAGTTGCTCTCGCTCTTCTTGTTCCGCCTGATTCGCGTGGTCAGCCGCGAGAATCAAATCTTGAAGCACTTGCGTGTGTTCGTCTTTCTGTTGCAGTTCTTCAAGTAATGCTTCGAGTCGATCAACGAGTTTTTCAACTTCTTCACGAGAAGGGAGATCATCGTCAGGAACAGCCTGAATCGGTTCAGAGAAGAGTGTTGAGTCCGCATCCCTTCTCGCTAATTCATCCTGTAAGGCAATGACTTCTGTGCGGAGTAAGTCAATCATCTCTTGTTCAAACGAATCGGTTTCACTGAGGGGGACCACTTTGGAGTGAGTTGAATCCAGACGCTCCCGGAGCACGAGGATTTCGGCATTCGCTTGTTCTAACTCGAACGACAAATCAGAGATCCGATTCGAGGAGTCGTCCAGATGTTCTGGTTCCGATTCTTCTTCCCAAGACGAGGAAGGCTCGTTGATTTCAGAGACCTCAACAGTTTCCGTTTGAGTCGGAATCTGTGATTGAACAGGAGGAGAGCTTGGGATGTGAACTTTTTGCGGACGAGGCTGACCGTTTACCAATTTTATCGTAATGATATTTGATCCGACTCGAACTTCGCAATCATAATTCAAAGTGACATCCTGAGTGCGTTGCCCGTCGACGAAAGTTCCGGTTGCAGAGTAGCAATCTTTGATGCTCACTGCGTCGTTCTCAACAGAGAGCAGGCAATGCATTCCAGAGACACCATCACTTTCGAGGCGAAGATCAGCAGTCCCGTCTGAACCAATCGACACGGTTTCCTGCCCCCTGATTTGGCGCGTGATGTATTCACCGCCAGGGATTTGAACAGAAAACGATGCTTGGACCGAACGGCTTTCAGAGATTTGTGAAGTTGTCATGTTATTGAAGTCCTGCTGAAATGAGTTCATTCGCAACGTTAGTTACACCCGTGTTCTCCGTCGCGGAGTTCACCTGAACATCAGTATCGAGGACGGTCAGAATCTGTTCGACCGTGTAGGGTCTGCGAATGATGGGGAGTTCTTGCAATTCTTTTGCAAGTGGTGGTGAGTCATCGAGCGGTCCGGCGATTAAGCAGATGCGATGATTTTCTGAGAATGTCTCGAATTGACTTTGGATGCACTCCGGGAGTCGGAGTTCGTCGCTACCCTGAAGTTCGATGAGTAAGCAGTCAGCCGCATTGCGATTGAGAAGCAATTGCAAGCCAAACTCATCGCGTACAACTTTTCCAGTCCACGGGTTACCGGAATCAACGAGAATTTCTCGCACGGTGTTAGAACCCGCAGGGTCTGATTCCAAGACGACAACATTTCTTCCTTGAGCAATCACCTGTTTGTCGACCCAGTCTGCACGGCGAAACCCTTCGAGGACAAGCTGGATTTCGTCAAGCGATAGAGACACCTTGCTAGCGAGTTCCTCAACCGTGACTGGCTCTGTACCCAAGTGTGTGAGCAACTGCGTTTGCTTTGCATCCAGCCCCGATCGGTCAAGATTTTGGCCACGCAGACCTCGTCGAATCCATCCGACCGTACCAGAGTTTTGATCTTCGCAGGAAACACCAAAATTCAACGATCCTTCGACGAGTAACCCGACAAGGCTTGTTTGCAACGGAGTCCGCCGAAACAAAACAGGGAGTTCTCGCGAGGAGAAGAATGTAAACGCAGATGTCTTTTGTTGAAAACAGGACCAGGTGAGATATGCGGCCTGATGTCGGAGCAACGTCCGTAACATTCGTGGATCGAGGACTTTGCGATCGAGCAATTCGATGAAACCATCAACTTGCGATGTAAATCCGCTGCTCATTGTGAAACGGAGCAGTGGAGACAAATCTTTCAGTGATTCAGGAAGAGATTCGGCAACGGTTTCTGGTGTGACCGATGCGGATACGACAGCTTGGATGCGACCGGTTTCGAGGTAGAACCAAATTCGATCATGCTCCAATTCGACTTCCAAAACTCCTTTTTTATTACCGTTGTTGAGGAAATCGAGCAGTTCACGCAAGTTCACCCAACTAAAGTCTCCTGAAAGTGAAGCGTCTGAGACCTCATCAAC